>NZ_ANAX01000071.1 GCF_000341065.1 Nocardiopsis halotolerans DSM 44410
GCCACGCGGCGGGCGCGGGCCTCGTCCTCGGCCCAGCAGACCTTGAGCCCTCCCTGGACGGGTTTGCGTGCGCCGCCCTCGGCGCGGAAGTTCGCGATGGTCTCGTCGCTGGGCGCCACCTGGATCAGGCCGTCGGCCTCCCTGGCCGCCAGTCTGGTGGCCTTGGGGCCGAACGCGGACATGTGGATCCGCGGCGGCCTCTCCGGCAGCGTGTACAGGCGCGCGGTGTCCACCTCGTAGTGTCGGCCCCGGTGGGTGACGAGCTTGCCGGTCCACAGCTTGCGCATCACCTCCATCGCCTCTTCCAGCATCTCCAGGCGACGGGCGGCGGGCGGCCAGGGCTGGCCGAGGATGTGCTCGTTGAGCGCCTCGCCGGTACCCACGCCCAGGGTGAACCCGCCCCTGGTCATCGCCGCCGCGGTCGCCGCGGCCTGTGCGACCACCGCGGGGTGCACGCGCGTGGTCGGGCAGGTCACCGCCGTGGTGACCGGCAGGGACGTCACCTGCCCGATCGCGCCGACCACCGACCACACGAACGGGCTCTGCCCCTGCGCGTCCAACCACGGGTGGAAGTGGTCGGAGATCCACAGGGCGTCGAACCCGGCCTCCTCCGCGGCCCGGGCCTGGCGGACCAGTTCCTCGGGCCCGTGTTCCTCACTGGCGAGAAAGTAGCCGAAACGTGTCACGTCGCTGATCCTCCCGATCGACGCCGTCCCACCGTCCGTGTCCGCCTATCCCCCGGTTCCCCCGGCCCCGTGGCCTCCCCGGCCGCCGCGTCGTTGGTTGAGGCGTCGGCTGGCGCGTTCGTTGAGCGCCGTGAGCGGCTTCAGCACGCGGTTGACCGCGCTGTCGTCCGCGTCGCGGCCGTGCCGGCGCCGCACACTTCCGTCCGGGTTCGGCAGCACCCTGTCCATGACGCGCATGACCCCCTGGACGAGGGAGGGGGACATCCCCCGGGCGGCGATGACCACCCGTGCCAGCGGCGTGAGGATCAGGTAGCCGCGCCCGCGCGCGGCGGCCTCCACGATCCTGCGGGCCGCGCGCTCCCCGCTCACCGAGACCAGGGGCAACCCCGCTCCGAGGGAGAACCAGGCGTACTCGTGTTCCGGCTCGCCGGAGAAGACGGCGGCCTTGTGGGACCCGGTGCGCATCAGTCCGGGGACCACGGTGGTGACCCGCACCCCCCTGCGCGAGACCTCGGCCGCCAGCCCCTCGGAGAGCCCCACCTCAGCGAACTTGGCGCAGGAGTAGGGCAGCATGTGCGGCACGCTCAGGTGGCCGCCGATCGAGGCGATGGTGACCAGGGAGCCGCGGGTCCGCTCCAGCGGGCCGATCGCGGCCCGGGAGACGCGCAGCGGAGCCCAGAACATCGTCTCCATGGCGTCCCGGAAGTCGCTCTCCGAGAGGGTCTCGTGCGGTCCGACCTGGATGATCCCCGCGTTGTTGACGACGAAGTCCAGGCGGCCGAAGGCCCCGGCGGCCTCCTCGACCAGGGACTCGGCCTGGTCGGGGTCGCGGAGGTCGCGGCGCAGGCCGCGCACGCGTACGCCCCGGCCCTCCAGGTCGGCCACCGCCCGGTCGAGTTCGTCCCGGTCCCGGGCGCAGACCACGACCGCGGCCCCCCGGTAACCGAACTCGCGGCCCAGTTGGAGGCCGAGCCCGCGCGAACCGCCGGTGATCAGCGCGACCCTGCCCGTCAGCAGGGTGGGGCGCCGCTCACGGCACAGCGCGGCGGCGCCGAGACCGAGGGCGGCACCGGTCGCCACCCAGGTGACCGAACGGCCGCGGCGGCGCCGTGGCGGCGGTGGTTCGGGACCGTTCCTGAGTTTGGACACCGCCCAGCTCGCACCCGCCAGGAACAGGGGTGCCCCGCCCCGCATCACCGGCCGTCCCGTCCGTGCTGGCCGCGGGCCGGGCCCGCGGCGAATGCCAGCGCCATGTCACTCCCTGTGGGTCGTAGGAGATTCCGGGGGGTGTGCGTGTACGGCCGCCCGAGGAAGCGGAGTGCAAACCGCAGGTGGCCGCATACGGGCGGTCTCGGTCCCTCCACGCGGGCGGGCGTCCCGCCGCAGCGACCTCCCCTGGTCCCGCACTCCCGGTCGGGCCGCCCCAGCGGCGACCGGTCCCGTTGGCGGAGACCGGTGTCCCCGCCCCCGGGATCGCGGCGTTCAGCCCTGACCGCCTTCGAGGCTGAACTCGCGCAGGTCCTCCGGCAGCGCGTGGCGGACCTTGTCCATGACGCCCCCGGTGGTGGCGTCGTCGAGCGTCTCGAACACCGCGTGGGCGTTCCGCGCGGCCTCGGGCGGGTCACTGTGTGAGCGCTGCGCCACCCTGCTGAGGAACTCCCGCTGGTCGAAGCTCTCGGCGTCGTTCCCCTGCCCCCTCTCGTCGGCCACCCGGCGCAGGCTCTCACCGATCTCTCGCGGCAACTGCCCGGCCAGGTCGTACCCGAGACCGGAGCCGACCCGTTCGGCGAGGGTCTCCAGCGTCGCTCTGGTGGCCTCCTCCGCGGCGCCGCGGCTGCTCAGGCGGGCACGTGCCTGGACCTGTCCGATGAAAGCGTCGTGCTGCATGGTCTCTTCCCCCTCGGGATCGCGTCACCGGCGAGCGGACTCTCGTACGGGCCCCGTCTCACTGGCCGCCCTGGGCGTCACCCTTGGGTTTGGCGGGCTGGTTGGGCACGCCCTGCGGTGGCGGGCTCGACGCGGGAGCGGCCGTGTCCGTGCTCACCGGCGATCCGCCGGTCGGCGGGCCGGGGCGTTCGGGCTGGAAGTCCTGTGAGCCCTCCGAGGGCTGGGCGCCCTCCTCCAGCTCGTGCAGCCGGTTCTCCAGGATCTCCAGGACCCCGACGCGGTTGGCGTGCCGCTCCTCGTAGCCGATCAGCTGACGCATCTGTTCGGCGTCGAGTGAGCGGACACGGTGTTGGAGCGTCCCGATCGGCAGTCCCTCGTAGCCCTCGATCGGGGGCGTGGTCTCGTGGTGCATCGACGTTCACTCCCGTCCGTGTACGGAATTGGGGTGACAGTGGCTGGGCTACCCGGGAACCCGGGCACGAAACAGCAGGTGGAGGCGGTCACCGGAGTACCTCGCGGGGGTTCTGTTGGTACGCCCCCTCTCCGCGCTGTACTCTCCGCACGCCGGTTGACCGGCCAGCGCACAGCCACACGAGGGAGAAGCAGACCCATGACCCACGTCGCCGCCCCGACGCGGTACGAGACGATGCCCTACCGCAGATGCGGCCGCAGCGGCCTGCGCCTGCCCGCCCTGTCCCTGGGGCTGTGGCACAACTTCGGCCACGAACGCGGCATCGAGGACCAGAGCCGGATCCTCCTGCGCGCGTTCGACCTCGGGGTGACCCACTTCGACCTGGCCAACAACTACGGTCCCCCGCCCGGTTCGGCGGAGGAGAACTTCGGGCGGGTCATGGCCAGGGACCTGCGCCCCTACCGCGACGAGATCGTGGTCTCGACCAAGGCCGGGTTTCTGATGTGGCCCGGCCCCTACGGCGAGTGGGGATCGCGCAAGTACCTGCTGTCCAGCCTGGACCAGAGCCTGGAGCGCATGGGCCTGGAGTACGTGGACGTGTTCTACCACCACCGGCCCGACCCCGACACGCCGTTGGAGGAGTCCATGGGCGCGCTGGACACGGCGGTGCGCCAGGGCAAGGCCCTGTACGCGGGCGTGTCCAACTACTCCCCCGAGCAGACGCGCGAGGCGGCGGCGATCCTGCGCGACCTGGGCACCCCGATGCTCATCCACCAGCCCTCCTACTCGATGTTCAACCGGTGGGTGGAGGACGGGCTGCTCGACGTGCTCGACGAGGTCGGCGCGGGTTCCATCGCCTACTCCCCGCTGTCGCAGGGCCTGCTGACCGACCGGTACCTGAACGGCGTGCCCGAGGGGTCGCGTGCGGCGGGCAGCAGCCCGTTCCTGAGCGCCGAGGGCATCACCGGGGAGGTGCTGGAGCGGGTCCGCGGGCTCAACGCCGTCGCCGAACGGCGCGGGCAGTCGCTGGCCCAGATGGCACTGGCCTGGGTGCTGCGCGGTGGCCGGGTGACCTCGGCGGTGATCGGCGCGAGCAGCGTCCAGCAGCTGGAGGACAACGTGGCGGCGGTCGCCAACCTGGACTTCGACGCGGACGAGCTCGCGGAGATCGACCGGTACGCCCGCGCGCTCTGACACCACCGGCACCACCGCTGTCACCGGCGACGACACGGCCCGCGTGCGCACGAGCACGCGGGCCGACCCGTGCACCGTGCCGGTCGGCGTGCACCATGCCGGTCGGCGTGCACCGCGACGACCAGCACGTCCGCTCCGTGAGGCGGGACACTCCCGCGTTTGGCGGGCCCGGCACGGGTTAGGCGCACCTGTACGCGACCCGGCTCCCAGGAGCCCCGACGAGGAAGGTGGTGCAGGTAACCGTGAAGAACGTGTTCGTGGTCGGCCTGGACGAGCACAACCTGGAGATCCTGCGCAGGACTCCCACCGGGCAGCACTGCAACTTCCACCAACTGCTGAACCTGGAGGAGCTCCAGATCGGCGAGGTGGACATCGAGGCCCTGCTAGCCAAGGCCGAGAGGATCATGGACGACTTCGACGGGAGCGTCGACGCGATCGTGGGCTACTGGGACTTCCCGGTGACCCTGTTCGTGCCGATCCTGTGCTCCCGTCGCGGACTCCCCTCATCCTCCCTGGAATCGTTCGTCAAGTGTGAGCACAAGTACTGGAGCAGGCTGGAGCAGAGCGAGGTCATCGACGAGTACCCGCCCTTCTCCCTCGTCGAGCTCACCGACGAGGAGCCGTCGCCGCCGGAGGCCCCCGCCTACCCGATGTGGCTCAAGCCGGTGAAGTCCGCCTCCTCCGAGCTGGCCTACCGCGTCGACGACGACGAGGGCTTCCACGAGGCGGTGGCCATGCTGCGCGAGGGGATCGACCGCATCGGCCGCCCCTTCGAGCAGATCCTGGAGATGGTGGACCTTCCGCCGGAGATCGCCTCCGTGGGCGGGCGGACCTGCCTGGCCGAGGGCGCGCTGCACGGCGTGCAGGCGGCCGTGGAGGGCTACGTGTACAAGGGCGAGGTCGTGGTCTACGGCGCCCTGGACTCGGTCGACTACCCCGGAAGCCCGGTGTTCCTGAAGCACCAGTACCCCTCGGGGCTCCCCGACCACGTGGCCCGGTGGATGGCCGACGTCGCCACCCGGGTCATCGAACGGGTCGGGATGGACAACTCCACGTTCAGCGTCGAGTTCTTCTACGACCCGGTCGAGGAGGGCCTCAACCTGCTGGAGGTGAACACGCGCCACTCCCAGTCCCACGCCGAGCTCTTCGAACTGGTGGACGGCGTCGCCAACCACGAGCGCATGCTCCGGCTCGGTTTCGGCCAGGACCCGGCCCTGAACGAGGGCGCCCGGGGCGAGTACGCGGTGGCCGCGGAGTGGTACTACCGCCGGTTCGAGAACGGTGTCGCCACACGCGTGCCCACGCCGGAGGAGGTGACCGCGCTGGAGGAGGACCTGGGCGGCGTGACCATCGAGATCGTGCCCCAGCGGGGCGAGCGGCTCTCGGACATGAGCGCCCAGGACAGCTACAGCTTCGAACTCGCCAAGATCACCATCGGTGCCGAGGACGAGACCGAGCTGCGCGCCAAGTACGAGCGCTGCGTGGAGGAGCTGAGGTTCGAGTTCGACGAGGTGGACGAGCCCAAGGACAAGCTGACGCACTAGGGGAGGTCCCGCTCCATGCACGTGGTCAAGAACCTGCCGCACGCCGTCCAGGAGGACGAGCACGTGTGGATACCCATGTCGGACGGCGTACGCCTCGCGGCCCGGGTGTGGCGGGCCACCTCCTCGGACGTGACGCCCGTTCCCGGGGTCCTGGAGTACATCCCCTACCGCAAGAACGACCTGACGGCCGTGCGCGACTCCATGCACCACCCCTACATCGCCGGTCACGGCTACGCCTGCGTCCGCGTGGACCTGCGGGGAACCGGCGACTCGGAGGGCGTGCTCACCGACGAGTACCTGGAACGCGAACAGCTGGACGCCGAGGAGGTGCTGGCCTGGATGGCCGAGCAGCCCTGGTGCGACGGCCGGACCAGCATGATGGGGTTGTCCTGGGGCGCGTTCGCCGCGCTTCAGGTGGCGGCCCGGCAGCCTCCCAGCCTCGGCGCGATCGTCATCAGTTCCTTCACCGACGACCGGTACGGCGACGACTTCCACTACATGGGCGGCTGCCTGCTGTCGGACAACCTCGCCGAGGCGGGGACGATGTTCGCCTCGTCCACCTGCCCGCCCGACCCGGTGGCCGTCGGCGACGACTGGCGACGGATGTGGCGCGAGCGGTTGGAGGCCGCCGAGCCGTGGGTCCNCCACCAGCGGCGCGACGACTACTGGCGGCACGCCTCCGTGAGCGAGGACTACTCGGACGTGCGCTGCCCGGTCCTGGCCTCCAGCGGGTGGGCGGACGGCTACTCCAACGCCGTCCTGCGGCTGCTGGAGAACCTGAAGGCCCCGAGGAGGGGACTGATAGGCCCCTGGTCGCACCGCTATCCGCACATGGGCTACCCCGGTCCGGCGATCGGTTACCTCCAGGAGGTCGTGCGCTGGCTGGACCGCTGGCTCAAGGGCAGGGACAACGGCGTCAACGGCGAACCGGCCCTGTGGGCCTGGATGCAGGACAGCGTTCCGCCCTCCACCGCCTACGAGAGGCGTCCCGGCCGGTGGGTGCGCGAGGACGAGTGGCCCTCCCCGAACGTGGAGTACCGGGCGTACCCGCTGGCCAGGTACCGGATCGGCCGCCCCGGGGAGGAGGTCCACGCCGAGTCCCTGACCGTGCGGTCCCCGCTGACCGTGGGACAGTTCGCGGGCAAGTGGGCGTCCTACAACGCCCCGCCGGACCTGCCCTACGACCAGCGCGAGGAGGACGGCGGGTCCCTGGTCTTCGACAGCGACGCCCTGACCAAGGAGGTCGACATCCTGGGCGCCGCCGAGGTGGAGTTGGCGGTCTCGGTCGCCGAACCGGTGGGCATGATCGCGGCCAGGCTGGTCGACGTGGCGCCCGACGGCAGCGCCACCCGCGTGACCTACGGGCTGCTCAACCTCACCCACCGCGACAGCCACGAGCGTCCCGAGAAGATCGAGCCGGGCGAGATCTACCGGGTGAAGGTGACCCTGAACGGTGTCGCGCAGTCGTTCCCGGTCGGCCACCGGATCCGGCTGTCGCTGTCCACCTCCTACTGGCCGCTGGCCTGGCCGCCGCCCAGGCCCGCCCTGCTGACCGTGCACCCGCAGGACAGCAGGCTGATGCTGCCGGTGCGCCCGCACTGGGGCGCCGAGGAGGAGGAACCGCACCCCTTCGAGGAACCGGAGTCCGCGCCGGAGATCTCCACCACGCGCCGGGAGAAGCCGGAGCACCGCTGGACCGTCCACCGTGACCTGGTGGACACCCGGTCGTCGCTGGAGATCGTCAAGGACGGGGGCATCCTGCACTTCGACGACATCGACCTGGACGTCGGGCGGCGCGCCTACGAGAAGTACGAGTCCGTGGCGGGCGACTTCACGTCGCCGAGCGGCGAGTCGACGTGGACGATGCGTTTCGCACGGGACGGGTGGCGAACCCGGACCGAGACCCACACGGCGATGACGTGCGACGAGAACGAGTTCCGGGTGTACGCGACGCTGGACGCCTACGAGAACGACGAACGGGTCTTCTCCCGCCAGTGGAACGAGACGATTCCCCGCGACTGTCTGTGACCCGCGGGTCTCGGCGGCGGGACGGCGGAGCGGGACGGGGTCGACGGGGACCCGGCGGGGCGGACCGATCGAGGGGGGACGGTTCCGATGCCCACACAACACCAGGAGACGCGTCCGCCACGGGAGGCGGGCGCCCGGGGGACGGGGCACCGGCGTGGAGGGCGCCGTCCCCGTGCACGGGAGACCGCACGTGTACTGACCTCGGTCCTGCTGCCCGACGTGGCACGGGGTGTGATCCTGCGCCGTCCCCTGATGACGGGGTTGGTCACCGCCCTGGACACCGACCGCCGGGCGGTCTCCACACTGCGCGCCCTGCGTGAGCACCACGGGGACGACCCGCTGCCCCTGCGCCTGGCGGGGCGGCGGGCCGCCCTGGTGCTGGCCCCGGAGGACGTGCGCCGACTGCTGCGGGAGACCCCCGAGCCCTTCTCCCCCGGCGGGCTGGAGAAGACCGGCGCGCTGTCACACTTCGAACCGCACGGGGTACTGGTCTCCGACCACGCGCTTCGGCCTCGGCGGCGCGCGGCCAACGAGACCGCACTGGTGCCGGGGCGGGTGGTCCATCCCGACGGGGACGTCCTCGCGGCGCAGGCGGACGAGGAGGCGCTCACCCTGGCGCTGGCGCTGGGCGGGGACGGCGTCCTGGACTGGCGGAGGTTCACCGAGTCCTTCAACACGATGGCCCGGAGGGTGGTCTTCGGGGCGTCCGCCGCCCGGGACCGTCGGACGACCGAGCTGCTGTGCGCCCTCCGGGCGCGCGCGAACTGGGCGTACACGGTTCCCGTCCACGACTCCGTGCGGGAGGAGTTCCTCGCCCGGGTGCGCGCCGGTGTCGAGCGGGCCGAGCCGGGCAGTCTGGCCGCGCGCCTCGTCGGCGGCGGCCACGGCGCGGACGTGCGGCCGGAGGACCAGGTGGCGCACTGGCTGTTCGCGTTCGACGCGGCGGCCATCGCCGCGTTCCGGTCGTTGGCGCTGCTGACCTCGCTCAGTCCGGGGGCGTACGCGGCGCGCGAGGAGGCCGACACCCGTGAGGGACTCGACCTTCCGCTGCTGCGGGCCACGGTGCGCGAGTCGGTGCGTCTGTGGCCGACCACGCTCCTGGTGGTCCGGGAGAGCACGCGGGAGACGGCCTGGCGGGAGGAGGTGTTCGAGGCGGGGACGGTCTTCCTCGTCGTGAGTTCCTACTTCCACCGGGACCCGTCGCGGCTGCCGTACGCGGACGCGTTCGAGCCCGAGGTCTGGCTCGACGGGCGTGCCGAGGCGGAACCGGGGATCGTGCCCTTCAGTGACGGCCCCGCCGGGTGCGCGGGACGCGACCTGGTTCCGCTGATGGTGTCGCTGTTCCTGCGCGCCCTGATCCGGGGCCGGTCGCTGACCCGCCTGGACGCGGGCGGCCCGCTGCCCGCGTCGGGGCTGCCCGCGTCCCTGAACCACTTCACACTGCGGTTCTCGCTCTGAACACCAATGCGTTCCGAGGAGGAGACATGAGCGTCGTCGAACAGATGCTGAGCAGCCATCCCGACCGCCGGAGCAGCGAGGTCGAGGAGAAGGTGCGGGCCTGCGTCGAGGCATGCGGGGCGTGCGCGCAGACGTGCGTCCTGTGTGCGGACGCCTGCCTGGGTGAGCCGTCGGTGGCGGAGCTGGTCGGGTGCGTGCGCCTGAACCTGGACTGCGCCGACCTGTGCGAGGTCACCCAGCGGGTGCTCTCCCGCCGGACGGGGGACGACACCCTCGCCAGGGCGCTGCTGAAGGCGTGCGCGGAGGCCTGTCGCCTGTGCGGCGAGGAGTGCGAGCGGCACGCCGGGCACCACGAGCACTGCTGGGTGTGCGCCGAGACGTGCCGCCGCTGCGAGAGTACGTGTCGGGAGCTTCTGGCGGCCCTGTGAGGGGCCCGCCCCCCGGAAGGAGGAGGACGATGGAGTGGCCGACGCTGGGTTGGCTGTTCGGCATCCTGATGGCCCTCGTCATCCCGATCGGGGTGATCTTCCTCGTGCTGTGGATCATCCGCAGGGAGACGATCCGCAAGCAGAGGGCCGTGCGCTCGCCGGACTACTGGAAGGAGCGGCCGGAGGGCAGGAAGTATCCGACCGGGTGGGGCAGGGACAGCATTCCCGGCCTCGGAACCGCCCGGCCCGGGGAGGGGACCGCCGAGGAGCCCTCGTCCGGCGGGGACTGGAAACCGCCGCCCGAGGGCGGTGACCCGCCCGACCGGGGGCCGTCGCCGCCCGACGACGACTGGAGGCCGCCGCCCGCGGGGCGGTGACCTCCCCGGGTTCAGACGCGGTCGGCGGGGAAGCCTCCGGTGGCGACGGGCCCCCACCTCTTCGGGGTGACGCGGACCAGGGACTTGCCCTGGCGGCGCATGGCCTGGCGGTACTCGTCCCAGTCGGGGTGCTCGCCGGAGATCACGCGGAAGTACTCGACCAGGGGCTCGACGGCCTCCTCGCCGTCGAGGACCTCGGCTTCGCCGTCGATCTGGACCCAGGGGCCGTCGAAGTCGTCGGACAGGACCAGGACACTGACCCGCTGGTCGCGCCGGGCGTTGCGGGTCTTGGCGCGTTCGGGGTAGGTGGAGACCACGATCCGGCCCTGGGTGTCCACGCCGCAGGTCACCGGGGAGGCCTGCGGTTCGCCGTCCGAGCGGCGGGTGATGAGGAGCGCGTGGTGGCGGGGGCGCACGAACTCCAGCAGGCCGTCGAGGTCGACACGGGTGTTGGTGGCGATCGAAGGGCTCATCGTCTCGCTTTCGCTGTTCGCGGAGTCCGCGCGTGCCGCACGGACCGGAACAGCGTATCCCCGGAGGCGTCGGGGATGCCGGGCCGACGCGGTCCCGGCACCCACGACCGGACGGGTGGTGGGTGGCGAGGAGCCCCTGCTGCATAAGGGCGCCGGGACCGACACGGCCCGGCGCTCCCGCCCTCTACTCTCCCTCGGACGTCTCCCCGAAGTCCTCGCGGGTGAGGTTCTCCTCCTCCATCCTGTCCTGGAGTTCGGCCTCCAGCTCCTCCCGGGTGTCTGGGCCCCGGGCGTCGTCGCTGTGGTCAGCGTTCACGACCTGGTCAGTGTCCGAGGTCTTGGGCCTGGACTCCTCCGGAACGCTCATGTCCGGCCTCCTCCCTGTTAGACGTTTGGCCAGCCCCTACCCGACACCACCGGGCATCACACGCCTCCCGGAAGCCCCATGAACTTCACGGGTAGAAACGAATCACTCCTGCGTGCGCGGGACCGGAATCACCCACAGGAGAAAGATGTAGCTGGTGGGGTGAGGACCGGGCCGCTTAGGCTCGAATTCGGGGGCTTCTTCGTCGCCCATAAGCGCATCATGTGCCCCCGAATCCAGTGTGACCTGGCCCGGTGCCCACCGCCAACCTCTGATCCATCCCTGTGGGCAACCACCCCGCGCGCGGGGAGCACCCCTCGAACATGCCGGCGACGCCCTCGACGTTGGAACCATCCCCGCGTGCGCGGGGAGCACCGAGGGCCGCAGATCACCACGAGGTTGTCGCGGGGACCATCCCCGCGTGCGCGGGGAGCACTGGTCGCACCGGTTCCCGGTCCACCCCGAGGGGGACCATCCCCGCGTGCGCGGGGAGCACACGGCCGACCAGGGGTCACCGTGCTGGTCGCTGGGACCATCCCCGCGTGCGCGGGGAGCACGGGCGCTCCGGGCCCGAGCATGTTCAGGGTGGGGGACCATCCCCGCGTGCGCGGGGAGCACGATGGTCACCGTCCAGTCGTACTGGGGCCAGCGGGACCATCCCCGCGTGCGCGGGGAGCACAAGCTTGGTGTACCTCGTGCGGGCCTATCGCGGGGAGCACGCCTTTTCCTATCTCGCCCTGATTGGAATTCTGGGACCATCCCCGCGTGCGCGGGGAGCACACGGCCGACCAGGGGTCACCGTGCTGGTCGCTGGGACCATCCCCGCGTGCGCGGGGAGCACACGGCCGACCAGGGGTCACCGTGCTGGTCGCTGGGACCATCCCCGCGTGCGCGGGGAGCACACGGCCGACCAGGGGTCACCGTGCTGGTCGCTGGGACCATCCCCGCGTGCGCGGGGAGCACACGGCCGACCAGGGGTCACCGTGCTGGTCGCTGGGACCATCCCCGCGTGCGCGGGGAGCACCCGGGGCGCGGCCTCTGACAGTGCGCCCCGGCGGGACCATCCCCGCGTGCGCGGGGAGCACGGTCGCGGGCAGCGTCCCGGCCTCCTTGCGGAGGGACCATCCCCGCGTGCGCGGGGAGCACCGCTGGTTTCAACGCGGGGCGTCAACCAGAGCGGGACCATCCCCGCGTGCGCGGGGAGCACTCTCGGGCGGCGCGCGCCTCGACCGCCGACGGGGGACCATCCCCGCGTGCGCGGGGAGCACGAAACGCCTATACCACAACCCCACGTACTGGCGGGACCATCCCCGCGTGCGCGGGGAGCACGGGACAGCGTCGAGGTGACCGACGCTTCCGTGGGGACCATCCCCGCGTGCGCGGGGAGCACAGTCAACGACCTGCGAACTTACCAGTGGCAAGCAGCCACTTTTCCAACTTCTTCAAAGACGGACACGAGCCCCAAAACCCCCAAAGAAGCCAAACCACTCACCTACCACCGAAGCGCCGCCTCTTCGAGGCTTTGCTCCACCCCTTCTTCGGCGGGCGCCTGTTCTCCTCAACGACCTTCCTGGGGCGATGCATGAGGGTCAGCCCCTCATGGTCCACCGGCTCCCAGTGGTGTTCGAAGGTCTCGAACGTGAACCCCTGTTCCGAGCCGTCGCTGTACGCCAGCAGCGCCCGCCCGTTACCCGCGTACTCCTTCACCTCCGCCCACAGCGCCTCCCTGATCCGGCGCGACGGGTTACCGATGAACACCCCCGCCGATATCTCCATGAGCCACCGGGTCAGGAACCCACGCAGACCGGCGGGGCAGTTCGTGAGGACGACGACCGTCACCAGACCACCTCGTCGGCGTAGCTGTAACCCGACTCCAGCAGCTCGCCCCGGTCACCGACCAGGCCCACCGTGTCGGCCGTCTCCTCCCGCTCCTCCTCCGCACCCTGCTGCCCACCGAGCAGCAGGCTCTTGATGTCGCGCACGCACCGGTCCAGCAGCCCATCCCGGTTGATGCGATCCCGCAGCAACCTGCGCGTCACACCGTCCACGTCGTCATCACCCTGCGCCGCCGCGTCGAACGCCACCGGAATACCGACCTCCACCTTGTACAGATCGGCCACGTCCATCACGAAACCGCGCTCGTGCCCCGAGTGGACGAACCCCAGCCCCGGGCTGCACCCGAGCGCGGCCGTCACCGCGTGCGCGACCCCGTAGAAGCACTGGGCCGCCGCGGTGATCGCCTTGTTCGGCGGGTCCGAGACGTCGTGGTCACCCGGCACGTACCGGCGCCCGCGCCACGGCACACCGGTCCGCGCCGCCTGCTCCCGGTAGCACGCCTTGACCCGGTCGCCCTCCTTGCCCAGCAGCGCCTGACGGCTCAACACCTCCACCTCCAGGTCCGGAAAGCGCATCCGGTACATCGCCCGCGCCACGTCGAGCCTGCTCCGCCGGTTCGCCCACGCCGTCGCCTGCGCCTCCACCAACCGGGAGGACCGCGTCAGCGCGTGCCCGGCTGCGTAGTAGCGCACCCCGTGCTCCCCCACCCACACCACCGTCGCCCCGCACTCACCGAGCAGACTCATCGCCGAGTGGGTCACGTTCGTCCCCGGCCCCAGCAGCAGCGTGCCGATGGTCGCGGACGGCAGGTAGCGCGTCCCGTCCCCGTCCTCGGCGGTGATGGCGTTGGAGTCCCGGTGCACGACGCACCGCTCCAGGTACAGGAACGACAACCGGTCCCCCACCCTCGTCAGCTCACGCGGGCCCGAGGCCCCGCGCCCGCCCACCGTCGCCACGGCTCAGCCCACCGGCGCCAGGGTCATCAGCCCGCACCCGTACGCCTTGGCCCGTCCGATTCCGGCGCACAGCGTGCGGCGCAGCGCGTCGGGGTCGGTGACGGTCAGCCTCCCGTCGAACGTCGCGGTGACCACGGGCACCCGCATCCGCCTGCCCCGCCTGTCCGGGCGCGGGTCCGCCTTGTCGAAGCCGCGCGCGTCTCGGTCGCGCACGACCAGTTCGTGCTCGTCCTGCCCCGGGAGGAGCTGCTGGTCAGGGGACTTGCGCACGACCTCGAAGCCGCACCGCTCCTGCCGCTGGAGCAGCCATCCCGCCTGGTGGCGGGGCGTCACGTGGGCGGTGACCTTGGTGGGTTCCCCGTCCTTGCGCCGGATGCTGTGCGTGGGGTTCGCGGTGAGCCGGAACGCCCACGTCTGCCCCGTTTCCAACCCCTCCAGGAACCCCTTGTAGTCGTGCGTCCGCCAGGTCCCCTCGGGGTCGGTCGGCCACCCGGCCTGCTCCACCACGTGGGTCATGTCGGGGCGGTCCGGGCTCACCACGTAGAGGAACACCTCAGCGCGGGCGTTGCGGTCCACCCGCCACAGCACGCGGGGCCCACCGGAATCACTGGGCAACAGGTTCGCGAAGGAGCCCATCACGGCCGCGTGCATGGCCTGCGGTGAGGACAACAGTCTCCTCGCACCGGAGCGATGGGTGTTGAACCGGAATCGGGTGAGGTGCATCAACTTCCTCCCAGAGCGGCCACGGGATCGTGGTCGGGCACCGCGGCCCCACGGAACATCGGGTTGGGGATCCTGACCTGGCCGGAGGACACCGAGCGCAGGCCGTAGCGCCGGTGCACCGGATCGAAACTCAACGGAAGGTCGCGCAGCGAGTCCGCCCGCCTCTCCCCCGGCGCGGCGTCGACGAGGGTGCTCAGCTCGACTTCCGCCTCCTCCCTCCACCGCCGCTGGCGCTGCCACCGCCGGGAGGCCTGCCACGGCTGCCCCTCCAGCACGTCCTCGACGCTCCCGTCCACCGGTTCCCCCAGGTCGACCGGGCGCGCGGGCGGACACGAGCGCCTGCCGAGGTAGGGCAGGTAGACCGGCGCACGAACCGCCCGGTACAGCTCGGCGACCAGGTCCTCCTCCCCCTCCACCGCCGCCACGAACACGGCGTCGGACAGGTAGAAGCGCTCCGACACCGGCATGGACGTCCCGGTGACCAGGTGTTTGGCGGTCTGGTAGTCGCGCACGCGAGCTCCGGGCTGGTCCACTCGCACCCCGAAGCGCAGGGCGGCCAGATCGGACAGGTCGGCGGCGCGGTCCCGCCCCTGGGCGGCGGCCAGCAGCCCGAGCACCCCGCTCTTGGTGGGGGCGTGCTCGGTGCCGCGCCGCGCGAACCGGGAGGCCGACCCCCACGACTGGAGAGGTCCTGCCAAAACGAGGGGAAGCACGCTCATGCGTCGCTCTCCACGCGCCGCACCACCGCCTCGCCGACCCCGCCGACCAGCTCGTCCAGGCTCCGCGCCTGGTCACCGAGTCCGGCCAGGACCTTGGTCCGCTCACCGATCCGCAGCACCCACCCGCGGGTGTCCTCGGCGCCGTAGGCCCGCTCGATCTCCTCGACGTGCTCGGCGAGCTGCCTGCACGCCCCGGCGACGAACCCGCGGTCCTCTCCGGTCTCGACCGGGGCCTCGAAGGCCCCCACGAAGCTGATCGGGCGCGCGTCGCGCAGCTTCACGACCACCGCGTCGGGCAGGGTGTGGTTGCCGAAGGTGTTGACCTTGCCGGTGGGCATCGACGCCACGAACCCGCGCACGAACGCCTCCACCGCGCGGCGCAGCGGTTCGCTGACGGGCTCGTCCTCGCGCAGCCCCTCCCCCAGGTTCCTCCGGAGCAGGTCCACGTCCACGGCGGCGTACCGGTACAGCGTCGCGGAGTTGAACTCCACCGTGCCGATCATGCCCGCGCCGGTGTCCTCCTCGGGGTTCCGGTCGTCCACGGCCGTGTAGTAGTCGGACTCGTTCTCCACGGCGTGCACGCTGATGGCGTGCGCGACCTGGGCGGCGGCGTCCACGTTGATGTCGGCGCCGTCGGCGACCATGCGGCCGAACAGGGCGATGTCGACCGAGTGGCGGGTGTCGGCGATCGATTTGGCGCGCGCCTTGTTGTCCTTGTCCTTGAGGAAGGCCTTGATGTCCTCGCGGCCCTCCACCGCGAGCGCGGCGAGTCCGTCGCGCTGGCGGGCGCTGAGGAACATGAGGTAGGCCGACTCCGGGGCGGGTTCCTTGTCGCCCTTCTTCTTGGCGGCGTCGGCCTTGCGCTTGGGAACCTCGATCTTGGAACCGGTGGCCGTCTGCACGGTCTCGGCGGCCAGGGTGAGCGCCTCGGCCTCCTCGATCTCCGGGGCGATCTCACCGATGCGGGAGGCGACCAGCTCCGCCACGCGCTTGGTCCTGGTGCCCAGCTCCTGCGGGTCGAGCAGGGAATCGAAGGCGAGCCGGGTGGCGCGCTTCCAGGCCTGGCTGGAGACGCGGGAGCGGCGGG
>NZ_ANAX01000072.1 GCF_000341065.1 Nocardiopsis halotolerans DSM 44410
CGGTGTCGTCACGGTTAAGGTTGCTGGGCGGCACGGTCTGCAACACGTGCACGTCGAGAATGGTGCGGCTCATGGTGTGTCCTCGTCTGGTCGGTGCCCCGCTCACGGAGTTCAGGGGGCGCGGGGGCGCAGGTGCGTGTGGGACAGGGGCGGAAAGGCTGCTGGCAAGAGGTGGGCCGTCGAGGGCTCTACTACGGGGACCGTGGACCACTCACCCGAAAGAACTCATTCGGCGGGGTCGGTGTCTGTCTCGTCCGGCCCGTCAGTCTGGACCTCTTCACGTTGCCGGTACGCCTGGAAACTACGCCCCCAGGACCGGCGTACGCGCTCGGCACCAGCTCGGGTGCGGGCGTCGTAGAGCTGGTCGGCCAGCAGCCCGTAGTCCAGCTGAACGTCCTGCGTGCGCAGAAGCGTGACGATGCTCCTGATACGGTCCAGGCGGATCTCGGGGCTGTGGGCCGTCTGGGCCTGCACGAACCGTTTGCGTAGGGGTTCGTCGATGTCGCGGGGCGGCATAAGGCGGCGGACCGCTTCACCGAGTTCCCGTCCACGCCGGTGCATGCCCTTCTCACGTTTGGACTGCTGGTGCAGTGCGTAGAGCGTGAGCGCCTCGTGCACAGCGGACTCCGCGTCGGAGATGCGGGGGTGTTCGAGGGGAAACAGCTGATAGAAGCCATGGTCGATGGTCAGCCCGACCAGTTCCGGGACCGCTTCGACGGGTTTGCCAGCGCCCCGGCGCAACTTAGCCAGGGTCGCCACCGCGCCAGGAAGATCCTGGAGGTATCCGGCCTGGAGTTGGCGGACGCGTTCGTCCACCGTTGTACCCACCTCCCTGAGTTCGCGGGTGAACCCGGTGGTGGTCGCTGTGGTCACTGTGCTTCCTCCGTGCTGTGGTCGGAGTTGGTCAGGGGGAGCCGTTCTCGCAGTGCCCTGCGAAAACGCAGGTCGGCACTGGATGTGTTGAGCCAGAAGGCACCGTTCTTGGTATCGATGACCCTCCCTTCCCAAGCAGTCTCACTGGCGGACCCGATGAGTTCGTCACCGAGACGTGATATGACGTCTCGGACGGTGAACTGCCAGATCCGGCGCTGTTCGGTTGGGTACGTCGGGTCGTTGAGAAGAGCTTCCAGGGCCTCTTCTTCCTCCGCACGTCCGAGGCCGCACAACCACGTGCGAAAGGGTTCGTCAAGAGCTCCGAACCCGTGGTCGCGAGCGGTCGTGCGCGGTCCCTCACCATCGGCTCCCGCAGCGTCGGCCAGGGCGGTGGCCAAATCCCCCAGGGCGGTGACCGCATTCTCGGCGTCGGTGACGGCTCGGACGGCGGTCCGCGCCAGGTCCTGATTCTCCCTGTGCAGGATGACCACGGGCATCGCCACCGCGTCGTCGACGATCTCGTCGATGACGGACTGCTGTGTGCCGTAGACCGCACCCGCCAGACGGGCCCGGACGAGATGACCAGGCTTCAGGTATCGATCGACGGTAAGGCGAGCGACCCATTCCAGGATGCGGGGGCGCACCTGGTCAGCTGCCTCCTGGCGCTGATCGGCACCCCTGACCTCACCAGTGACCAGGGCACCCAGTCCTCGCCAGGCAGCACGGGCCGGGTCGTGCTCCCGAGGCAGGTAGACGATGGCCTCACGAAGCTTCTTCTCCTGTGCGGGGCTGCGCCGCCAAGCGGACATGGGTTCGCGCAGCTGCATGTTGCGCGGAGCGAGCGGATCTCCGTAGGCGAGCAGGACACCGTGCACGCCCTCCTCGTCGTGGTGCAGACGCAGGCGCCGACTCTGCCAGGTGTAGAGGTCGCGTAGCCCGTAGGGACGTGTGGCAGCCTGCGCCCCTTCCAGGGGTGCCGCAGTGGCGGGCGGGTGAACCCAGGCGGGCCGGTCCCGGTCCGGGTCGGTGTCCAAGTTGGCGGTGTCGAAGGCCACGAGGTTGAGCAGCAGCGTTTCGCGCAGGTTGTCGCCCTCCACGTACACTCCGCCGAGGTTGCCTGCCCAGCCCACGCCCTGCGGGTAGCCCTTGCCTCCCTTGACCCGGGGGTCGCCCTCGGCCCCGGACTTGATTCCGGAGGGGTCGTAGGCATGAGTGTGCACCAGCCAGCGAGCCGCCTCCGCGTATCCGAGGCTCTGGGCGCCGTGGGCTCGCATACTGAAGAATCGCGCTCCGTTGGGGACGTCTGCGACCATCCGGTCGAGCGCCGAGTGATCGCCCTTCTTGGTGTGCAGGTCCGCCACCTGAAGGAAGGGAGTACTCGGGTGAAGGAGGTCAAAGCGTTCCCTGTGGGCGTCGAGATAGGAGCGCAGAACGTCCAACGGTAGTTCGGCGTCCCACAGGTCACCCCAGTCCTCCACCTCCTGGGGACCGTCGAGTGCGTCGTGCAGAATCGCCAGAAGCAGGCGCAGAAGGGCGAAGTCCTGTGTGGGAACGTCACCGACCAGACGACGCACGTGTCTGGCCTGTTCGAAGATCTCGATCAGGGAGAGCTCCGTCTCGACGCCGTCGCCACGCAGAACCGGGATCCACGGGCTGCGGGTCAGATCGAAGCTGGGTGCGGACGTTGGTGCGGCGGTGAGTGCCTCACTCGTCACGAATGACCTCCAAGCCGTCGGATCGGGTGTAGTGGAGTTGGTGACCAGCCAGCTCGGCGCGGTCGTCCTCGTCCAGGAACAGGACTAGTTCCCCCGCGACCCAGTGGGCTTCCTTGGTCTGCCATGCCTCGACGAGGTCGTTCTCCAGATCCGTGATGGTGCGCTCGATCATGTCGCTGGAAAGGGTGAAATGGTAGGGCAGGCGCAGTCCGCTGGCTGCCAGAGCACGAACGGCTTTGGGAGCCGGAACCGACTCGGCGGGCAGGGGCAGACCACCGCGCTCTTCGGTCAGCCAGGGGATCGTGGTCAGCGTTCCGTCCGAGGTGCGTCTGGCAACGAGGACCTCCAGGCTCTCGCCGGTGTCTCGGACCTGAGCCTTACCCCGCTGGGTGTCCTCTGCCTCTCCGACCCCGGCGTCCACCCACCCGATAATCGCGCGGCCGTCGCGGGCAGCCGGGTCGAGGAGGAAGGTGCGAGCGTGGGTGGCCTTGTCGGCCTGGTAAGTCTCCTGTGCTTTGCGTGCATCAGACAGGGCCTGGTTCCAACTGGATGGTGCGCAACTGGCGTCGTCGGTGTCCTGCGTGTAGGCCGCCTGAACGAGCGGACTGATGTGGTCGGGTAACCGGAGGGTGCGTCCACTATCGGTGTCCGCTTCGAGATGGGGGAGGAGCACGGCAAGGGATCGCAGGAGCGGGTACTCGCCGTAGACGGTCCGCGAACCCCGTACCGGAAGGGGCGGTGTCTCGGCCCAGTCCACTCCGGTGATCAGACAGCGGGCGGTCCGAAGCCGGGACGGGCGGTCTCCCTGTTCCTCGCCCCGGGGGTGACGGTGCAGACGGCCCATGCGCTGGAGCACCAGGTCGACGGGGGCAAGGTCGGTAACGAGCAGGTCGAAGTCGACGTCCAGGGACTGTTCGACGACCTGACTGGCGACCACGATGTGTCGAGTGGGGCGCTTGCCCCTGAGTTCGGCAACCTTGGTGGGAGAACCGTACTGGCTCAGGAGCTGTTCGTCCCGGGTAGCACGGTCGAGGTCGAGGAAACGTGAGTGGGCGACGGTCACCACATCGTCGTCGAAGTGCTCGCGTAGGTGGGACGCGGTCTCGTGGACCCGGGCGACGGTGTTGCGGATGACCAGGGCACAGCCGCCCTCGGTGAGTTCCTGCTCCAAGCGATCGGTGAGAACGGCGAGGTCGTCGTCCAGGGACTCCAGGAGGACGTTCGTGGCTCGTCCGGAGGCGGCGGGAGCGTACAGGCGTGGGGCGAGGCCGGGCTCGGCGGTGGTGATCAGCGGATAGGCGTCCGTCTGAGCGATCTCCTCGTACGCCCGCACTTGTGTTCTCTTCCCCTCCCCCGTGTAGGCCTGGGCGAGTTCGCGCCTGCGTCCGGCCGGAAGGGTGGCGGACAGGACGATGACCGGCACTCCGTACCTTCCGAGCCAGGCCAGGGCTCGGTCTAGGTAGGTGTTCATATAGGCGTCGTAGGCGTGAGCCTCGTCGATGACGACGACCTTGCCCGCCAGCGCGAGGTGGCGCAGGGCCAGGTGCTTGCTCTTGAGGCTGGCGAAGAGCAACTGGTCGATGGTGCCGACCGAGAAGGAGGACAGCATGCCCTTCTTGCGCCCGCGCAGCCAACGGTGCGCGACCAGGGCCGTATCGCCGGACACGTCCTCGGAGTCTCGGTCGGTATCGGTGGCCAGACAAGGACCTCCACCGAGGTAACTCGCGAACTCCTTGTTGAGGTGGGACTTGGAGTGGGCGAGGAAAATCGAGGCGGCTTCCCCCGGCATGCCGGGAAGCCGGTGCAGCCACTGGGTGAAGCGGGAGAACATGGCGTTGCTGGTGGCCATGGTGGGCAGGGCGACGAAGCAGCCGCCCGCTCCGGTGCGGGCGGCGAGGATCTCGGCGGCTGCCAGGGCTGCCTCGGTCTTGCCCTCTCCCATGGGGGCTTCAATGGCCATCAGGCCAGGGCCGGTCATGGCGCGGGCGGCCTCGACGGCCTGTTCCTGCACCGGGCGAAGGACGGCGCCCTCAGGGAGTTCGAAGCGGGCCTTGAAGAGTTCGGCGGCCGTGCCCCAGGTCTCCTGGGGTTCCCATTGTTTGGGCAGGTCGAGAAGGCGCCAGGCCTCCTCCGTGCGTTCAGGATCGGTGCCGCGCTCGCCCGGGAAGTAGGGGAACAGTTCGGAATTGCTGGCGATCCAGTCAGCGGTGATGACCAGGGCGGTCAACAGGATCTGAACCGTCTGCGGAAGCTTGACGGTGCGCCAGTCCGCGAGGCGTTCGGCCGCGCCGGTGATCTGCGCGGCCGCGTTGAGAAGTTCATTCTGCACTCGTTCCCAGGTGTCCGCGCTGCCGGGGGTACGCAGGACTTCAGGGAGGTTGCTCAGAGCGGTGATCTCATCGTTGGTCGGCGGGATGCCGTGGTGACCTCCGGCGACAACCGCGAACTGGTTAGTGTCCCGTGGCTGCCAACCGTGGTGTTCAACCAGCCACTCCCCGAGAATGAGCTGTCCGGCCAAGCCGTGCGGGGCGCGTTTACGGTCGGCCATCTGCTTCTGGAGGGGCATGTCGAGCCCATGTGCGCGCATGTCATCCGCGAGGTGTTCGACCTGGCAGGCGAAGGCAGGGGTGGCCTTGCCAATGTCGTGTATGGCGGCGAGCCAGATGACCAGGCGGCGAGCATCGTCCTCGCCGTTGGGAAGGGCGTAACTGATGTGGTCACGCACCTGGGCGGGGAGCCACTCGCCCCAGAGCTTGGTCGCGACGGCGGCGCTGTCGGCCATGTGGCGCCATAGCGGTAGCCAGCCGTCGGAGTCGAAGTCGTGCTTGGCCCACGCTGCGCGGGCTGCTCGGGAGAGGTGGCCGGTCCAGGGCTGGGGGCGGCCCTTGCTTGTCATGGCCGACATTGAATCGGAGGCGGACGACCTTCCGCAGCCAAACGCCCATATCGAGTCTGGCCACATCTGGCCAACAGCTCCTGAGGTGTGCTGGTCCTCGAACTTCAAAGCCCGAGGACCAGCAGAAATCCCGGCATACGCTGGGAGCACTTGTCTGTCCGCACCTAGTGGGGACCATCCCCGCTCATGCGAGGAACACACGAAAGCATCCCACGGACGACGCTTCCACGGTACGCTCCACACAGGCCAACCAAATCAAAACAACCACTACGTGCGTACAAACTTTACAGACGAACTTCCTCAGTCCCAGAGAGCGAGCGCCAGGCATCCATGACCCCCCACAACACGAGCCACGAGGCCCCGAACAGCCGCGTCAAGGCCCGCACTGCCTTCATCTTTCTCCTTGCTCTGCTCGCTGGAGCCACCATCGGTGTCCTCCGCTGGATCGCTGGTGATCATCCAGCTGCTGCGCTTGCTCTGGCCCTCACTACCCTCGGCGGGGCATTCTTCGTCTTTGACAAGCTGATCGAGTGAAACTCAGACTTATCCCAGGCCGAGCCTCCAACCAGGACCATCCCCGCGTACGGAGAACACTACCGCCAGGCACTGACTCTCCGTATTGACGAGAGACCATCCCCGCGTGCACGGGGAGCACCGTTCTCGCCCGTCAAGGGACCCGGTTGCAAAGGGACCATCCCCGCGTGCGCGGGGAGCACCGGGGGCGCTTGGGCTTACCGGGCATGCGGACAGGGACCATCCCCGCGTGCGCGGGGAGCACGTCGGTGAGATCGTAGGCCGCCGACCGGTCGGGGGACCATCCCCGCGTGCGCGGGGAGCACTTCGTGCGCGCCTCGGCCGGGTTCCGGTCCGCGGGACCATCCCCGCGTGCGCGGGGAGCACGATTCGTACATCACCCAGTTCTCCCCGTCCATGGGACCATCCCCGCGTGCGCGGGGAGCACGCGGCGGCCCGGGTGGACTGCCCCTTCTCGTAGGGACCATCCCCGCGTGCGCGGGGAGCACTTCAGCGCCAAGATTCAGGCGGCCGTGGATGCGGGACCATCCCCGCGTGCGCGGGGAGCACCCGGGGTTCCACCGGGAGTTGTCACCCGTCCCGGGACCATCCCCGCGTGCGCGGGGAGCACGATGTGGAACTCACCCTCACCCAGTCCTTCCGGGGTCCATCCCCGCGTGCGCGGGGAGCACCTCTCGTAGATGGGGTTGATCTTGCCCGTCACCGGTCCATCCCCGCGTGCGCGGGGAGCACAGTCAATACATCACCCAGTTCTCCCCGTCCATGGGACCATCCCCGCGTGCGCGGGGAGCACGGTCAACGACCTGCGAACTTACCAGCGGCAAGCGTCCGTTTCTCCAACTTCCTGAGAAACAGACAAAACGGGCAGCGCATGTAGCCCACGGAAGACCATGGCCGCAGAGTATCGGCAGGAACGCACATTGCACCCTTGCCTACAGGGGATCTCCACGGCAGCCCCCTGAACCAAGTAATCTCAGCAAGGTCATCGAGTTGAGGTCATGCGGACCACAGCAGTGACGCAGTCAACCCTCAAGGGGGTGGGGCTACCAGTTCGATACCGATGGCAACCACGCCCAGGGCCTCGCGCTCGGGCGGGTAGATCTCCCGGATGTTACGGAGCTGGTCTTCCCGGGTCGCAGTCGGGTTCACAGAGGAAACCGGCTCGTGGTCGAACATGTCCTCGAAGTCGGTGTACCGGATCAGGCGGGTGATCCGTGTCAGAACCTCCTCGCCGCGACATTTGAAACGCAGGAGGTCCCCGACCTTGAGCCGCTTCCGGCTGCTGTCGTTGACCCGGATCTCCGTGGTCTTGGTTCCGGCCTTGATCAGGTCGAAGTAACGCTTGTAGATGCCCATCTCGTGTACCCGAGGGCGCTGGTCGAGGTCGGCGGGTCGGTTGGTCATGAGTCGTCCGAGTTCCTTGGCGGTGTCGAGCATCCACGGTTCCACGTCGGCGGGCAGCGCGTCCTTGCCGTGTTCGCGCAGCAGCGACTTGGACAGCTTCGCTCCAGTGTGGGCGAGCACCTGCGGGGTGAAGATTCTCAACGGCATCTGGTACCCGGGGTGCCGATCGCTTCGAGTGCGCCGTCGACGAGCTGGCGGTCGAACGCTCAGTCATCGCCCTTGAGCATCACGTGCAGGGTGTCGGTGTCCCCGCCCAGGACTGGCCGCTTTCGGACACTTTCAGGAGTTGCCCGGACGCAGTAGGTGGTCAAGTATGGAGCTGTCATGAATATCCGTGACTAGTCGAGAGACTTGATGCCATGCGTCTGGAGTTCCTGGGCACCGACAGCCGAGACGGCGACTGCCCGACCTTGTACCGGACCGACCGGGGAACCATCGTGGTTCAGGGATACAGGGTGACCGACCCCGAAGCCCTCGCTGATCTGCGTGACCTGGCCGAGAACGAAACCGTGGTGGAGATCCCCGAGAAGCTCCTCCGCTTCGCCGACAAGGAGCCCTCTCCGTGACCAGGACCCTCACCAGGGACGAGTTCGCCCGGCAGTTCCGGGAGTTCGAGCACACCACCTGGAAACTGGAGGTCCGCGACCGATACGACGTCTCCTCCGAGCGGGAGGAGTTCGAGTACTGGCTTCGCACGGGCGACCTCTCCCTCGAAAAGGAACACGCGCGAACCTCCGCCTGGCATCGGAACGTCCGTGACGCTCGTGCGGCCGGAAAGCTCTGGCAGCGGGTTCGCGTGGTCAGTGAGCCACTGAGCGACTACATCCGCTGGGAGCACGCCGCCACCCGGTTCAACCTGGAGGCCGGTGAGGACATCCGCTGGCTCCCCCGCCACCACCCAGCGGTCGAGAAGCTCCCCCCACGCGACTTCTGGCTCTTCGACAGCCGGTGGGTGTGCATCCTGCACTTCGACGAAAACGACTCTCCCCACAGGTACGAGGTCATCGACGATCCAGCGACGATCGCCCAGTACTGCCAGTGGCGTGACATCGCCTGGCACTACGCGATTCCCCACGGCGAGTACGCCCCTGAGGCACCGAAGCGGTTGACTGTGTAGGTGTCATACTCCCTCGAACGCGCCCGGCACGAGATCGGGCGAAGCCTCCGAGAGTTGCGAACCGGTGCGGGCCTGACCGGTTCGCAGCTGGCCGTGCTGCTGGGCTGGAGCCAGCCGAAGATCTCCCGCATGGAAACCGGCCGTCAGACCCCCACCAGCAGGGACGTTCAGACGTGGGCGGAAGCCTGTGGCCGGGAGGACAGCGCCGGGGAGATCATCAATCGACTCCGTGTCCTGGAATCGATGTACGTCGAATGGCGGGTCCAGGAGCGCACAGGCATGCAGGGCCCGCAGGTCGACGTAGGAGCCAGGGACGCAGAAGCTAAGAGCCGTCGCGTATACGAATGCAGTGTCATACCTGGAATCCTTCAGACGGAACCCTACATCCGAGAGGTAATCACCCGATACGCGAATTTCCGTGGCGCTTCCGTCGGCGTGGAGGAGGCCGTCCGCAAACGCCTCGAACGCCAGGACCTGCTCTACGACAAGCGCAGGAAGTTCCGTTTCCTCATCACGGAGGCCGTACTCCACACTCGCTACACCGGCCGCGATGCGATGGTGGACCAGTTGGACCGGCTCACGGCGGTTTCTTCCCTGTCCAACGTGTCGCTGGGGATCATTCCGTTCGACCAACGTGTGCTGTTCGACCCAGGGCATGGTTTCTGGATCCACGACGATCGTCTCGTCACCGTCGAGACCCTGTCAGCGGAGCTGCGCCTCACCCACCCCACCGAGGTGGAGCAGTACACCCGAGCCTTCGACCTGTGCGCACGAGGCGCCAGATACGGGCGCGACGCGCGCGCCCTCCTCGTCCGCGCGATCGACTCGCTGACGGAGGATTAGGAATCCACATTCACCCTTATTCACCCGAACGCTGCGGTGGAATGTGTTTGTTGAATAGACGTACATACCACTTCCCACCACGGAGAACACTTCCTAGTCTCATCCCGGAAACAACGGAAAGGGTGTGCGCTCATGGCCGCATGTTCGGGATGCGACGGCGCGAAGTACGTCTTCGTCGGTGGCGATGGTTCGGGTCCGTGGTCGGACAAGGAAATGATTCCCTGCCCCGACTGCAACGGAACGGGGCAGGCATGAAGGACGGGATCGAGACGCTCGGGACACGGCGGACACGTCTCGCCGCGAGTTTGGAGACCGACGTACGCATCCGTGAAGTGTTCGCCAAGGTCCCCCGACACCTGTTCATTCCGGACCAGGTATGGCCAGGGTTGGTCGGTCCCTCGCTGGACCGGAACACGGATCCGGAGGGCTGGGCCGATCAGGTCTATACCGACGCTCCCGTCATCACCCAGGTCAACGAGGGCTGTGACGGGCCTGCGAACGTCCCCACGTCATCCTCGTCCGCGCCTTCGGTGATGGCGACGATGCTGGAGGCCGCCGGGGTGAAGCCGGGGCACCGCGTGCTGGAGATCGGCACCGGAACCGGCTTCAACACGGCTCTGCTGTGTGAACTCGTGGGTACGCAAGGACAGGTCGTCACCATCGAGGTGGACCCCTCCGTGTTGAAGAGAGCCCGCCGCGCCCTGGAGGCGGCCGGTTACGCGCCGGCGACCTTTCTCAGCGACGGCGTTGACGGCCACCCGTCCGGGGCTCCGTTCGACTCCGTCATCGCAACCTGTGCCTTGGTACGGGTACCAGCGGAGTGGATGAGGCAGACACGCCCCGGCGGAGTCATCGTGACCCCGTGGGCTCCCGGGGTCACACTTCCAGGCGGAATGATGGCCCAACTGGTCGTGGGTGCAGGCGCGAACCTGGCACAGGGGCGGTTTGTTGGTAACGCCGACTTCATGAGCCTGCGCGACCAGAGGGGCCGAAGGGGTGCACCGCCTGACCATGACGCGATCGCCGATCGGACCTGGACCCTGACTGGAGACGCACGCGACCTGGTGTTGGACGGCGCCGGTCCGCAACTGGCCTTGATGAATCCCGGTACCGCCATGGGTTTCCAGCCCCTCCCCGGTAAGGAGCGGAGCTGTGTGTGGCTTTCGGCCGTGGACTCCCCTTCGTGGGCACGGCTGTACGCGGACGGGCGTGTCGAGCAGGGCGGCCCGGATCGACTCGGTGAGCGGATCATCACCGCCCGAGAATGGTGGCGGGCTCAGGGGAGTCCCGACCTGACCGAGTACGGGCTCACTGTCGACATCACCGGCGAGCACCGGGTGTGGCTGCGAGACCCCTCAGGCCCAAGTTGGGTCCATGTCCGAACCGAACGTGGAAGTTTGGGCGAGGAGAAGGCAAAAGGCTCCGCACGTCCTTAACGAGAAACCATCCCCGCGTGCGCGGGGAGCACGCGACCTGCCCGGCCTGCTTGGAGCCGAAGCCGGGACCATCCCCGCGTGCGCGGGGAGCACCCCCACACGATGCGGAGCATGAAGTCGACCGTGGGACCATCCCCGCGTGCGCGGGGAGCACTGGCGCTTCCCGCGCCAGAAGAACACCATCTGTGGACCATCCCCGCGTGCGCGGGGAGCACCTTGACTCGCTCATGTTCGGGGAGCCCCCGGCGGGACCATCCCCGCGTGCGCGGGGAGCACCTGGCCGTGTGGGAGCAGGAGGGGCGCTGGGAGGGACCATCCCCGCGTGCGCGGGGAGCACCTCGCGCGGCTCCTCGGGGTCACGTCCTGGTGGGGACCATCCCCGCGTGCGCGGGGAGCACCTTCGTGTCGCGCTCCCACTCGCGCCAGACCCGGGACCATCCCCGCGTGCGCGGGGAGCACCTTGACTCGCTCATGTTCGGGGAGCCCCCGGCGGGACCATCCCCGCGTGCGCGGGGAGCACCTTGACTCGCTCATGTTCGGGGAGCCCCCGGCGGGACCATCCCCGCGTGCGCGGGGAGCACCGTCAACGACCTGCGAACTTACCAGCGGCAAGCGTCCGTTTCTCCAACTTCCTGAGAAACAGACACCAGCACCACAGACCCCAAACACCCCATAAACCCTCTAACCACCCTCAACTCCGTACGCCGCCAGGAACACCCTCACACCTTCATCCGCGTGCGCGCACAACTCCTCGACGCTCGGAATCGCCTCGTCTCCCAGCAACATAGCCCGGTTCACCGGTTCCGACATCACCAACCAGTTGAAGTGCGACGCCGCCCGCAGGGGATCCTCCAGCGAGAGCAGACCCCGGTCGGCAAGCCGGGCGAAGCTCTCGGCCAGTGCGGAAATCGCCCTCTGCGGCCCGCACTCGTACAGCACCCGCGCCAGTTCGGGGAACCGCGCGACCTCACCGATGACCATCCGCCTCAACTGCATCAACCGGGGCGTGAGCACCACCGTGAGCTGGCGACACGCGTAGTTCCGCAGGTACGCCGCCACCTCTTCGGCACGTTCCGGCTCGGGCGCCTCGCTGTGCACGGCGTCCCCCGCACCGGAGGTCATGCTGGTGACGATCTCGACGAACAGCCCCTCCTTGCTCCCGAAGTGCTTGTAGATCGTCTGCTTGGAAACCCCCGAGATCGCGGCGATCTCGTCCATGTTCGTCCCGAGGTAGCCACCTTTGAGGAAGACCTCCTCCGCCGCGCCCAGGATGGCCCGGCGCTTGCGGGCCGAACGGCTCAACCCCTCCTCCTCTGGCGGCTTCACTCTGCTCATCACCCTCGTGTGGTCGTCGATCCGAGATCTTTTTGCCCCGATTGACCCATTGGTACTGTACGGTCTAGTTTTGAAGCAAATGCGGTACTAGACGGTCCAGTTCGGCAGGAGCCGGGCAGCGCCAGGAGGAACGGAAATCCATGTACGTCAAGTTCGCCGAACTCCCCGTGTTCGACCAGGAGCGGGCCAAGGCCTTCTACACCGACGCGCTCGGCTGCCAGGTGGCCGCGGACGCCCCCATGGGCGACGACGGGTGGCGGTGGATCGAGCTCAGCCTCCCCGGCGCGACGACCAGGCTGCACTTCAACCGGCGCCCCGACGAGAAGCCGTCCACCGAGCCCGTCATGGTGCTGGTGGTCGAGAACGTCGGGACCACCGTCGAGGCCCTGCGGGCCAGGGGCGTCGAGATCACCACGGAACCGCAGGAGGCCCCCTGGCAGCCGGGGACCACGGTCGCCGAGTTCCGTGACAGCGAGGGCAACCACATGGTCCTCAGCGACGGCTGAACACAGAGCACGCAAGGCAGGAGGCGACACCATGCCGCACCACCCGCCCGAGGCAAACACCCTGAAGGTCCCGGGAGCCAGGATCCACTACGAGGTCCGCGGCACGGGCCCGCTCCTGCTGATGATCCCCGGCGGCCCGCAGGACGCGGGGGTCTTCGACGGAATCGCCGATCGCCTGGCCGACCACTACACGACCGTGGCCTACGACCCCCGGGGCAACTCGCGCAGCCCCCTGGACGGCGAACCCGAGGAGCAGCGGGTGGACGTGCACAGCGACGACGCCGCGCGCCTGGTCTCCGAGGTGGGCATCCCCGCCTACGTGTTCGGCAACAGCGCGGGCGCCCACGTCGGGCTCGACCTGGTGGCACGCCACCCCACGCTGGTCCGGGAACTCGTCGCCCACGAGCCGCCGTGCCTGACGCTGCTCGACGACCCCTCCGAGATGATGTCCCGCGGCAAGGACGTCCACGACACCTACCGCAGCGAGGGCGTTGACGCGGCGATGGACAAGTTCCTGGAGCTGAACGGCCTGGACCTCGACGCGGAGGGCAACCCGATGCACGAGGACGCGGAGACGTTCGAACGCGTCAGCGGGAACTTCGCCTACTTCCTCGCCCACGGGCTGATGCCCCTGTCCCTGTACGAGCCCGACGTGGACGCCGTGCGCACGAGCGGGGTCCCGGTGACGGTGGGTCTGGGGGAGGAGAACGCGGGCAAGCCCATCCACGACATGGGCCTCGCCCTCGCGCTGCGGCTCGACACGGACCCGGTCGCCTTCCCGGGCGACCACCTGGGTTTCGGCTCCCATCCCGACGCCTTCGCGGACACCCTGCACCGCTCGCTGGACGAACACTGAGCGGCGCGCGCCGTGGTCGGGGCCCACGCGGCCCCGACCACGCGCCCCGCGGCTCCCGGGGCGGACCCGGGTCTCAGTCGCGCCGGGCGCCCTCGGGCCAGATGACCTCCACCGGCAGCCCCCTCTCCCGGGCCGCCTCGACCGCGTCCCCGGTGCCTCCCCTGCCTCCGGAGGGCTGCCCGTCCCACACGGCGAACAGCAGGTCCACCCCGTCCAGCACGGCCTCGTTGGCGTCCTCGTAGGCGGCCCGGTCGGCCCTGCGGTGCGGCATGTAGCGCACCAGGGACGAACGCACGAGCAGGTCGTCGAACCGGTCCAGGTCACCGGGTTTGACCTTGGCCTCGCGGTAGTCGGCGGAGGGCAGCACGACCTCGACCTCTCCCCCGGCCTCGATCACGGCCTCGGCGAAGAGCTGGTCCGCGCCGCGCGCCAGGCAGGAGACTCCGACGAGCGATTCACCGGCGTAGGGCGCGAGCGCCTTCTCCAGGGCTTTGCGTACCAACGTCACGCTGTCGACGGAAAGATTCGAATGACCAGTGATCCCGATTCGAGTCACGTCGTCCCTTTCACATTTCGCTGATGGTGCAGCAGCGTATGTGATAACTCGTCGCGGACCTCGGCCACATGCGGGTCGCGGTGGTGCGTGGCGGACTCGGTGTACCAGTCGCTCAGTCGCCTGCGTACCCGCCCCGAACCGAGTGAGTGTTCGAGGGCGACGGCCTGGCGCACCACCCGCGCGGCCTCGGCGGGCTCGTCGAGCAGCAGGTAGGTGCGGCCGAGTCCGATGAGGTCGAAGGCGCGTCCTCGCCTTCCGGAGGGGTTGCGCAGCCGCAGCGCCCGGGTGATGTAGGCGGCGGAGGACTCGGCGTGTCTTCGGCGGGCCGCCGGGTCACGCTGCCCCGCGGCGAGGTCCCGGTACCGGGCGCCGACCACCCCCGCCAGTTCGGCGTGGTCGAAGCCGCCCAGCCAGTCGGGCACCTCCTCCCCGTTCGCGTCCGCGAGGAGGGTCTCGGCCTGGACGACGGTGCGGTGGTAGGCCTCGGACCGGCCCATCCGCGCGTAGGACCACCCCTCGCGCGTGCGTAACATCGCTCGGACGCGCGCGGGTGCCCCGGTGGCGTCCGCGCTGTCGAGTGCGAGGCGGGAGATGTCGAGGGCGTCGTCGGGGCGGTGAAGGTCGAGCATCTGCCGCGCCATGTCGGCGAGGACCCCGACACCGTAGGCGCGGTGCTCGGGCCCCGCCTGGTGGAGCGCGCGCAGGGAGAGGGTGTAGTACCTCTGCGCCGTGGGGTGGTCACCGGCGTCGAAGGACATCGAGGCCACGGTCTTGGACAGCTCGGCCATGACCGCGAACAGCCGGGCCTGGACGGGTTCGGGCTGCGGGCTCTCGACGAGTTCGGACACCTCCGAGAGCTGTCCGACGACGGCCTTGCGCCGCACGCCCAGGCGCCACCGGTCGTTCCAGTGCCGCAGTGCCACGGTGGCGGCCTCGATGCGCCGCAGCTCCGACTCTCCGATGGTGCCGCGGACCGGGCTCGGGGCGGCCGGGTGGGGCAGCAGCCAGTGTTCCAGCGTCTCCGTCAGTGTGGCGCCCACGAGGAGCACGCCTCCGGCCGCGAATGCGTCTCTGCGTTTCATCAGGTCCTTCAGGGTGATGTCGACGATGTCCTGCGCCGTTCTGGAAGCGGACCATAAATCGCCTTCCTCCACCGATGGTTCTGTCCAGGAAAAGCCCGTTGAATACTCCGCGCCCGAATCCGCGAGGCCCAGGACCCGGCGGGCCTCGGAGGGCATGGCCAGGCCGTCGGCGACCCGCTGCCACGTGCTCAGTGCGGTGACCAGCCGTTTTCCCGCCATGATCGCGCTCACGTGGGGTTGTGCCATGTCGACGGCCGAGCCGATCGCCTGCTGGCTGGGGCCCNGTGCTGACGGAGGAGCCCGAACAGGGCTCCGGCGTCCCGCTCGGCCAGCGACCGGAGGACGTCGGCGCGGGACCAGAAGGCCCGTGGCGGGGAGGAACGTGGACCGACCAGGGATTTCGTCATGCATACCGCCGGTGTATATCGGCACGGAATTCCGTCCTCGCGGACGAACGGCGTTACATCTTCCGTAGTAATCCTTACCCGGAAACCCCCGCCCCCGTAATGGACGCAAGACCCTGGTTCGTCCTTGCCGGGGCACCCCCGAGGAGAAGAGCGGTGACCTCCACTTCACTGGGCAGAAACGGCGGCGGCTGGCGCGAAGGACGGCACGGGAGGTGCCACGGATGATCCCTCCCCACGCAAGGATGGTCGAGCGCCTCCTCAGGGAGGGCGACCTGGCACCGGAGTGGCGCGACGGCTTCGCGGCGGTTCCCCGGCACCTGTTCCTGCCCGAGGAGATCGCCGACGTCGACACGGGCGCCCCCGTCGACCGGCGGCGCGACGAACAGCGGTGGCTGGAGGCCGCCTACGCCGACGTCCCCGTCGTCACCCAGGTCGACGACGGAGCCCGCTACGGGCCGGGCGCTCCGACGTCCTCGGCCCCGGCACCGTCCTCGGTGGCCGCTCTGCTGCGGCGGCTCGGAGCCGAACCGGGGATGCGGGTGCTGGAGGTGGGCACCGGCAGCGGGTACACCGCCGGGCTGCTCGCGCGCCACCTCGGCGACGACGCCGTCACCTCCGTGGAGATCGACTTCGAACTCGCCGAGGAGGCGAGGGTGCGGTTGATGAGCGCGGGGTTCACACCGCTGGTGGTCAGCGGGGACGGCATGCGGGGGTGGGCGGGACGCGCGCCCTACGACCGGGTGGTCAGTGCCGTGGCGGTACGGCGGGTGCCCTACGACTGGGTGGCCCAGTCCCGTCCCGGCGGACGCATCCTCACGCCGTGGGGTACCGCGTTCCACCACGGTGTTCTGGTCGACCTGGTGGTCGGTCCGCACGGAACGGCCCACGGGAGGTTCGCCGGGTACACCGACCGGACGTGGGCGCGCGCGGAGAGGGCCCCGCGCCACCTGTTGGAGACCCACGTCTGGCCGGACGACGACGAGCACACCACCACGCGTTCCTGGTTGCACCCCGGCGAGGTGGTCGGTGACTCCGACGGGGCCTTCGCGGTGGGGTTGCAGATGCCGGACGTGCACAGGATCGTGCGGTTCGGGAGCGGGCCCGAGGATCCCCGCTTCACGGTCTACCTGCTGGACCCGTCCACCTGGTCGTGGGCCTCCTGGCACATCGATCCCGAGCACCGGGACACCGGTTACGAGGTGCGCCAGCACGGCCCTCGGCGGCTGTTCGACGAGTTGGAGTCCGCCCACCTGCTGTGGACGGAGGCCGGGCGGCCCGCGCACACGCGGTTCGGTCTGACCGTGTCGGCCGACCACCAGCTGGTGTGGCTCGACGACGAGGCCACGATCTTCGCCGCGACCCGATAGGGCGGCCGGTGGGCGCGCGGAGCGTGTCCGCCGGTGCCGCCGAACCCCGAGAACCCGTGGACCCTCGTGCGTCCCCGCGAGAACCCGCGAGAGCCCGGGAGAATCCGCGACAACCCGGGAGAGCCCATGAGAATCCGTGAGAGGCCGCGGGGAGAACCCGTTTCCCGCACGGCCCGCCCCGGTCCTGAGGAGGAACCGAGATGACCGTCCTGCCGCACCCCCGGCGACCGATCGACCTCGACAGGCGCTGGAAGCGCCGTACCTACCCCGCGAACCTGGCGGCCGTCCGCCGGGCCAGGGCCGACGTGCACGCCGACCTGGCGCGGGTGCCCGGTGCGGACGAGGAGCTGATCGCGGCGGTGGTGCTGTGTGCCAGCGAGATGTTCGCCAGCACCGTCGGCCGCGTCCTGCCCGGCGGGGACGGAGTGGAGGTGCTGCGCACGCTCCTCCTGCGCCACGGCGCCGGGGGCCGACGCGTGCTGCGCCTGTCGGTGACGGACCGGTGGGTGCCGGGGCGCCCGTCGTGTGTGCCGTGTCCGGCCCCCGGAGCGGGGCCCGGGTCGGGTTCCGGGTCGGGGCGGGACGAGGTGTGGCGGGAGGTCGCCCGGGGGCACGGGCTCCTGCTCATCGACCACTTCGCCACGTGTTGGGGAACCCGGCGGACCGGTCCGCCCGGCGAGGGCCACGGCTGCGTGGTCTGGGCGGAGTTCGAGCTCGCACCGCGTCCGGGACCCCACCGCGAGGCGGCGTAGCGGGATGGCGGCGGGGCTGGGCGCTTCGGGCCGTCATGCCCTCCCGGCGAACCGCCTCGGGTGGCCTGCCGGTAGGGAGCGGGCCTCCCCACGCACAACGCCTTCCCCGACCTCGGAGCCGACGTCCGCCGAACGGATCACCGGCCACGGCGCGGGAACCGCGGGGGCCGCGGGGGCCGCGGGGCGCCGACACGTGGACGTCGGGTAGGAAAGAACACGTGACGAGCCCTGAATCCGCCCCGTACCGGGCGATCGCGGAGCAGATGGTGGAGATCCCCGGCGGGGAGATCGTCCTGCGGGACGAGGGAACGAGGACGGAGTGGAAGGTCGGGGTCGGTCCCTTCCGGCTGGACTCCTGTCCCGTGACCCGTGAGCTGTACGACGCCGTCGTGAGTCGGATGCCTGAGGTGCATGGGATGACGGAGGTGCCAGAGGGGTCTGGGGTGTCCGCGAGTGGTGCCGGGCCGAGGGCTCCGGTGACCGAGGTGTCCTGGAGGGACGCCATCCGGTTCTGCAACCTGCTTTCGCGGGTGGAGGGGCTCGCACCGTGCTATTCCGTGGGTGACGACCCCGACGGGTCGGACGTGGTCTGCGACTGGCGGGCCGGGGGCTACCGCCTGCCGTCCGAGGCGGAGTGGGAGTACGCGTGCCGGGCCGGGACCCCCGGCGTTCGGTACGGAGAGCTGGACGAGATCGGGTGGTACCGCGCGAACTCGGACGGCGGTGCGCACGACGTCGCGACCAGGGCACCAAACGCGTGGGGTCTGTACGACATGATCGGCAACGTGTGGGAGTGGTGCTGGGACGTCTACGACCCGGCGGTCTACGGCCCGTACCGCGTGTTCCGGGGCGGGGGCTGGAACGACCACCCGCGGGGGTGCCGGGCATCGTGCCGCCGCAAGAGCCATCCGACCCTGCGCGTCGACGACCTGGGGTTCCGGCTCGCCCGGACGGTGTGAGCCGGGCGAGCGGCGACCGACCACGTCCGGCGTGTGCGACCGCTGGGCGGGAGGCGGCCCCGGCGGCGCGCACGGTCGCGCGTGCGCGGGGCGGATGCCTCTCCGCGGGCGGAGGACTCGGCTGGTGCGGGCCGCCGGACCTCGACCGGGGCGGCCTCCGGGCCGCCACGCGGTGGAGCGGTGCGTCGGTCCGTTCAGGCGGAACCGGGCGGGCGCGACCCGCCNCTCACCGGTTCGGAAGAGGTGCCTAGGCCGGGCGGCGGGGACCGCGGCGGCGCGAAGCGGACCCGCGCGGGGACGAACCGTGCGGGGACGAACCGCGACCGCCCCGGCGGCGCTGTTCCTGTCGCGGACCGCTGGGCAGGGTCACCGGAACGCCGGAGGGCTCCCGGGCTCCGGTCACCCGGGCCAGCTCGGGGTCGTCGGCGCTCACCTGGGCGACCCGCGCGTCGATCCGGGCCCGCTGCATCAGCCTGGCCATGTCCCGCCGCTCGTTGGGCAGCACGAGCGTGACCACGCTGCCCGTCTCACCCGCGCGCGCGGTGCGCCCGCCCCGGTGCAGGTAGTCCTTGTGGTCCGTGGGCGGGTCGATGTTGACCACCAGGTCCAGCCCGTCCACGTGGATGCCGCGCGCGGCGACGTTGGTCGCGACCAGCGCGGTCACCGTGCCCTCCTTGAACTGCTTGAGGGTGCGGGTGCGCTGGGGCTGGGACCGGCCGCCGTGCAGCGGCGCCGCCCGGACGCCGCTGTTGAGCAGGTGCTTGGCCATCCGGTCCACGGCGTGCTTGGTGTCCAGGAACAGGATGACCTGTCCCTCGCGGGCCGCGATGTGGACGGCGGTGGACTGCTTGTCGACGTGCGACACGTGCAGGACGTGGTGCTCCATGGTGGAGACGGCGCCCTCGGACGGGTCGACCGAGTGGACCACCGGGTCGTTCAGGAACCGGCGGACCAGGGTGTCGACGTTGCGGTCCAGGGTGGCCGAGAACAGCATGCGCTGTCCCCCGGTCGGCACCTCCGTCAGGATCGCGGTGACCTGCGGCATGAAGCCCATGTCGGTCATCTGGTCGGCCTCGTCCAGGACGGTGACGTCGACCTGGTCCAGAATGCAGTCGCCGCGCTCCATCAGGTCGCGCAGACGGCCCGGGGTGGCGACGACCAGTTCCACGCCCTGACGCAGGTCGCGGGCCTGACGGCTGATGGGCATACCGCCCACCACGGTCGTCGTGCGCACGCGCAGCGAACGGGCGTAGGGGGCGAGCGAGTCGTTCACCTGCTGGGCGAGTTCGCGGGTCGGTGCGAGTACCACGGCCAGGGGCTGACGGGGGTCGGCCACGCGGCCTTCCAGCCGGGCGAGCAGTGCCAGCCCGAAGGCCAGGGTCTTGCCCGAGCCGGTCTGGCTGCGGCCGAGGACGTCGCGCCCGGCCAGCGAGTTGGGCAGCGTCGCCGCCTGGATGGCCGACGGTGTGGTCAGGCCCTGGCGGGCCAGCGTCGACTTCAGCGGCGCGGGCATCTCCAGGTCCTGGAAGGCGTGGACCGGGTCGAGCGCGGGGGTGGTGGAGACGGGGAGCGCGAACTCTCCGGAGGGGCGTCCCGCCTGGCGTCCGCCGAAGCCGCCGCGCTGGGGACGGCCGCCGGACCGGTGGGGACGCTGCCGGCCGTAACCCCCGGAGGGGCGGCTGCGGCGCGTGTTGGTGCGGGGTTGGTTCATGTGGGCCTTTCGCCGCCGGCGCGTGCCTGGCGGGAAGCCCTCGGGGGGCTTCGGCGTGTGACACCGGGTGTGCGCCGGAAAGAGTCTTCGAGGATCCACGATCCGCACGGAGGTTCCGGGGTCGTGGCGGAGGACCGGACCAGCGCCTGTCGGAGAACGACGGCCAGAAAAGCGGTCCGGAAAAAGCAGAACCGGGGAGGGGCCGCAGCCGCGAGGGCGGGCCCCTGCCCCGGAAGGAGTCTCAGTTCGTTCAGATCAGGGTGATGTTGTCGGCCTGGAGGCCCTTGGCACCCTGGGTGACGCCGAATTCCACGGCCTGGCCCTCCGCGAGCTCGCGGTAGCCGCTGGCCTGGATGGGGGGGGAGGGGGGNGCGAAGACGTCGGGGCCGCCGCCGTCCTGCTCGATGAAGCCGAAGCCCTTGTCACCGTTGAACCACTTGACCGTACCGGTCGCCATGGGTGTTCCTCTCGTTCGGGAGTATGAAGAAAACCGCGGTCTGACGATTTTCCCGTCACTGCGGCAATAACCCGAACAAGATGTACATCCAACGGGAATCACGACTGCAACTTCATCGAACCTAGCACACTTTCCCCTCCCGGCCCCGGAAATATCGTGTGCCTCATGGCACGGAGGAACGTGGTAACGATCCGTCCGGGAAAAGCGTTGGCTCCGTCCCACGTGCGCACGGGCGGGGGCCGTGGGTGGCACGATACGCGTCGACGGGGCGAAGGTCGCCGGTTCCCCACGAGCGTGGGGAGGCCGTGCCATGGGATGGGGCCCGTGGCGTCCGGGGCCCGTGGTGGGAGTGGTGGAGGCGGAGTTGTCGCCCGAAGGGGCCCGTGGCGGGTGCCGCCTCACGTCAGGCTCCGGAGGACCGCCGCCCCTGGGGACCGACAGCCGTGATGGGAAGACCGCGCAGGGACAGTGAAGTCGGCGGTGGCAGGGGCCCGCTGGCCGTGTCGGCGCGGAACGACTGGAGCAGATAGGCCACCAGGCGCCGGGACGCCGCGCCGTCGTCTGGCAGAGCGGTGACCAGACCGCAGTGCGCCAACAGGATGACGGCGAGGTCGGAAGGGTGGAAGTCGGCCCGCAGCGCTCCCGACTCCTGTGCCCTGCGTACCAGGGTCATGAGGTCCCGCTCGGCGCGTTCCCGGGACTGTGCGTGTTCCGCGGCGCCGTCCGGGAAGGCCGCGACGAACGCGGCCGGGAACCCCCGTTCCTCCCGCTGGAGCTCGCAGACCGTCTCGATCAGCCGCTGGAAGCCCTGCCACGGGTCGGGGTCGGCCAGCGCCTCGGTGAGCGCCTGCGCGCAGGTCTCCATCTGCCGCGTGAACGCGCCCCGCACCAGGGCGTCCCGGGTCGGGAAGTGCCGGTACAGCGTCGCTACGCCGACCCCGGCCCGGCGAGCCACCGTCGCCATCGGCGCGTCGATCCCGCGCTCGGCGAAGACCGCACGGGCGGCGACGATGAGACGCTCCCTGTTGCGCCGGGCGTCGGCCCGTACTCCGTCCGGGCCCTTGATCCGAGAGGATTCCGTCATCGCTGTCTCTCACTTCCGACTCAAGTGGACGATCCCGTCCGTTTGGAAGCCTACGGTCGAGGCCAGATCCCCGTATGGCCCGGCCGCGAAGGTAGGACGATGGACGACCGCACGATGAAGGCAGTGCTCTTCGACCGCTACGGCACCCCCGACGTGCTCTACGTGGGCCGGGTGACACGCCCCGAGCCCGCACCGGGCGAGGTGCTCGTGCGGGTACGCGCGTTCAGCGTCAACGGCGGTGAGCTGGCAGCCCGTGCCGGTCGTCTCCGCCTCCTGACCGGCCGGAAGTTTCCCAAGCGCGTCGGGCTGGACTTCACCGGCGAGGTCGTCGCACTGGGTACCGGCGCGACGGAGATCGCGGTCGGTGACCGCGTATGGGGCGTTCTGGGGCGCACCTCCGGGTTCGGCAGCGCCGCCGAGTACGTGACCGTGCCCGCCGAGCGGCTCGGCCGGGTCCCCGACGGACTGGAGCTNGACGCCGCCGCGCTGCCGGTGGCCACCACGGCCGTCACCGCCCTGCGGGACAAAGCCGGGCTGCGCGCTGGCGAACGCCTCCTCGTGCGGGGCGCGGCGGGTGGTGTGGGCAACGCCGCCGTGCAGCTCGGACGGGCGTACGGAGCCGAGGTAACGGCCCTCGCCCGCGCCGCCAACCTCGATTTCGTCCGCGGTCTCGGCGCTCACAAGGCCGTTGACCACCGGTCCGTCCCTCCGGGGGAGCTGGGCCGCTTCGACGTGGTCCTGGACACCGTGGGGACCGACCTGCGGGCCTTCCGGAACCTGCTGAACCCCGGCGGGCGCATGGTCACCATCGCCTTCGACCTGGCGCGGCCCGCTGCGTCACTCGGCTACGTCATGGCCAGCGCGGTCCACGGACACGGCCGGGTGCGCTTCTTCAGCGGCGACCCCAGACGAGAGGATCTCGACGACCTCGCTCGCCACGTGGTCGAGGGAAAGCTGAGCCCGTCGGTGGACACTGTCTTCTCGCTGCGTGAAACGGCGGTGGCGCACCGTGCGTTGGAGGTGGGCGGTGTGCAGGGCAAGTACGTGGTCAGGGTTGATTAGGGCTGCCGGGCCGGACCCGCCCGATCACCAATCCCCGCGTGCGCGGGGAGCACGCCCCGGCCCCCGCACGGGGCCGCCCTCGGGGGGACCATCCCCGCGTGCGCGGGGAGCACCGTTCCGATCGCCCTTCCTGCTGAAGGCGGGGGGACCATCCCCGCGTGCGCGGGGAGCACACGAAGATCGGCCGCCCGTCCGTGTACATCGTGGGACCATCCCCGCGTGCGCGGGGAGCACCCCGACCACCAAAGCAGGGAGGGGGACGGGCGGGGACCATCCCCGCGTGTGCGGGGAGCACGCGTTGGCCAAGTTCGGCCCCAAGCTCGGGTCGGGACCATCCCCGCGTGTGCGGGGAGCACCTGGTCGTGCTCCTCCTCGACCGGGGGGAGCGGGGACCATCCCCGCGTGTGCGGGGAGCACCCTCCTCGCGCGTGTAGGGAGCTCCTCGAGGAGGGACCATCCCCGCGTGCGCGGGGAACACCTAGCGGAAGCCCCGGCCGTCCCCGGGGCGTTGGGACCATCCCCGCGTGCGCGGGGAACACAGTCACTGACCAGCAAACTTACCAGCGGCAAGTGGCCGTTTTTCCAACTTCTCGAAATACAGACACCCAACCCCTTATCCCCCAGAACACCTGAAACTTCCCACAGGGCCACACAACACCCACCGCATCAGCGGCGCGGGGGCAGAACAGCGGGCATCCCGAAGTGCCGGAAGAGCGTAGTGTCGAAGAACATCACCGTGTGGGCGACCCCCGCTCCCCCGGGCGCCAGCTCCAGGACCTGGATCCCGAACGCCCGGTGGACGCCGTCACCACCACGCATGTACAGCGCGAACGCTGGCTGCCCGTTGGCCCCGGTCGGCACCATCGCCATGTCGCCCGCCCCGCTGGCCGGGCAGTGGGTGGCGATCAGGCGACCGATGTGCTCGGCACCGCGCACCCAACTGGTGAAGGGCGGCATCTCGAACACCGCGTCGGCGGTGAACAACTCGGTGATCGCCGGGATGTCATAGGCCTCGAACGCGGCGACGTACCGCGCCAGAACCTCGTCTTGTCCGGGCCGGGGCTCGGCCACCTCCTCCTCGCTCGGGCTCACCCTGGCCAGGTGCGCCCGAGCCCTCTGGAGAAGGCTGTTCACCGCGGGCACGGAGGTGTCCATGAGATCCGCGACCTCGGCGGCGCTGAACCGCAGCACGTCACGCAGGACCAGCACCGCCCTCTGCTTGGGTTGCAGGTACTGGAGCGCCGCGACCAGAGCCAGGCGCACGCTCTCACGCGCCGCCACCACCGTCCCCGGATCGTCCGCGCCGACCAGGACGTCGGGCACCGGCTCCAGCCAGGGCACCTCCGGGCGGTCGGCCAACGCGCCCTCGGGCTCGGCGGTGGGTCCGCCGAGCCCCGTGGGCAGAGGCCGCCGCTGCCGCTTCTCCAGGGCGGTGAGACAGGCCGTGGTGGCGATCCGGTGGAGCCAGGTGCGCAGACTGGACCGGCCCTCGAACCGGTCGTAGGCCCTCCAGGCGCGCAGATAGGTCTCCTGCACCAGGTCCTCGGCGTCGTGCACCGACCCCAGCATCCGGTAGCAGTGCGCGAACAGCTCCCGCCGGTACGGGTCGGCGAGCCGTACGAAGTCCTGGTCAGACGCGTGTTCCACCACGACCGTCACGTTACGCCTCCTGTACGACAGAACACACGTTCCCGAACGGATCGGCGAACCACGCCACCGTCGGGTTCCCCCGCGCGATCCCCCTCTCGTCCTGGCCGAACCCCTCGTAGCGGAGCATCTCGACGCCGCGGCGGACGAGCTCGTCCACGGTGGCGTCGACGTCGTCCACGGGCAGGTTGAGGACGGTGAAGTTCGCGGGCCGGTGGTCGGGCTTGGGGTAGACCAGGACGGCCCGCCCCTCCCCCAGGTCGATGCTGAGCAGGCCGTGCTCCTCCATGCCCTCGACGGGCCCGACCGCGAGCCCGAGGGTGTTCCCGTAGAACTCCTCGGCCCGCGCGGTGTCGGGAACGGCGAAGGAACCGAAGGCCCTGGTGCTGTCGAACATGGTGTCCCCCCTAGCTTTCGCGCTCCATGGCGGCGCGGTGCTCGTCGCTGAGCTGGATGATCTGGACGTAGTTGCCGTCGGGGTCGACAGCCGTGCCGAACAGGCTGCCGTCACGGTCCTCCAGGGGCGACAGCCACTCGGTGCCCCGCGCGTCCATGCGGGCGGCGATGGCGCGGGCGTCGTCCACGTCGAAGTTGAGGATCATGCGGGCGGGCTCGCCCGCCTTGGGCCCCACGTCGTCACGGCGGTCGATGAGCAGGTGGAAGACGCCGAACCGCAGAACACGGTAACCGTCGACGTCGCTGTCGCTCTGGGGTGCCAGAACGGCGGCGTACCAGTCGTGCAGGCGGTCGGGGTCGGTGGTGGCCAGCAGGATGCTGTCGAGGCTGGGGCGGTTCATGGCGTCCTCCGTCAGTGGTGTGGGTTGTTCGTTCCAGGCGGTCCGGGTCCGGTCGGCCCCGCCGGTGTCAGGTCCGGCTCTCGGTGCCGCTCACCCGTACTGACCCGCCGGTGTCCGCGGACTCATCGGTCCCCGAAGGATTTCTCTCCGCCGGCTCCTCCCCCGGCCGGCCCGCGGGCCCCTCACCCGTCCTCTCCGCGGCCTCCGCCGCGTCCGACGGAGCGGAGCGCAGCAGGACGAGGGCGACCACCCCGAACACGACCATGGCCACGCAGCCGATCACCCCGACCAGGTTGACGCCCGAGGTGAAGGCCTCACGCGCCGAACCGAGCAGGCTCCCGGCCAGGGCCGCCGGGAGTTCCTCGGCGACGGCGACGGCCGCGGGCAGGGTCTGCCCCGCCTCCCCGGACACCCCCTCGGGGACGGTCACGTCGGCGCGGTAGACGGCCGAGGCCAGACTGCCCAGCAGGGCCACCCCCATGGCGACGCCGAACTCCCCGCTGGTCTCGGACATGGACGCGGCGGCCCCGGCCCTCTCCCTCGGCGCCGAACCCACCACGATGTCGGTGACCAGCGCGGCGCCAGGCCCGAGCCCCACCGAGGTCAGCAGCAGTCCGGTGACCACGAGCGGGGTGCCGCCCTCGACCGGGACCAGGAACAGCAGGGCGAACCCCACCGCGGTCACGAGCATGCCGCCGCCGATGACGGTGGCCCGGCCCACGCGCGCGGCCAGCGGCGCCGCGGCCATGGTGGCGGCGATCATCGCCAGCGCCGGGGGTACCTGCCACATCCCCGCGGCCAGCGAGGAGTGCCCGGCGACCATCTGGAGGTACTGGCTGATGAGGAGGAAAGTGCCGCCCATGGTGACCGCGCCCGCCATCATCACGCCCAGCGCGACGCCGAAGGAGCGCTGGCGGAACAGCCCGAGGTCCAGCAGCGGGTCGGGCAGGCGCAGCTGACGGCGGGCGAACACCGCCCCCATGACCAGGCCGAAGGCGATGACGGCGAGCGGCACGAGGACCGGCCCGCCCTCGGCGACGGCCTTGAGCCCGTAGACGATCGGCAGGATGGCCGCCAGGGACAGGGCGACGCTGACCAGGTCCAGGCGGCCGGGGTCGGGCGCGCGGTGCTCGGGCAGGAGCAGGGGCGCGCACACCAGGAGCAGCACCATGACGGGGACGCCGAGCAGGAACACCGATCCCCACCAGAACCACTCCAGGAGCAGCCCGCCCACGACGGGGCCGATGGCGGTGCCGCCCATGAAGCAGCTCGACCACAGCGAGATGGCCACGGCGCGTTGCCGGGGATCGTGGAACATGTTGCTGATCAGGGCCAGCGTGGAGGGCATGAGGGTGGCCCCGGCCACGCCCATGAGGGCACGTGTGGCGATGAGTGCCCCCGCGTTGGGGGAGAATGCGGCGGCCACGGAGGCCAGGCCGAAGACGGCGGCGCCGATCATCAGCAGGCGTCTGCGGCCGATGCGGTCGCCCAGGGTTCCCATGGTGATGAGGAACCCGGCGATCATGAAGCCGTACACGTCCATGATCCACAGCAGCTGGCTGCCGGATGGCCGCAGGTCGGCGGCCAGGTGGGGCAGTGCCAGGTAGAGCACGCTCATGTCCAGGGAGAGCAGCAGGGTGGGCAGGGCCAGTACCCCGAGCCCGAGCCACTCGCGCCCTCCCGCGCGTGCGGGGTTCGGCTTCTCGCCGTTCATCTCGGTCTTCCTCGTGTGTCGGATCCGCCTGATGCGGTTCGTTCACACGTACGGACACGGATGGCGGAGAGAACTCATCGCTCAGGACCGGGAAATCCCCGAACTCCCCGCCGGACCCCCACGGATCCCGTGCCGAGGGCGTGCCACGGACGCCCCGGAACCACGTCGGCGCGGGGCCGCCGCCCGTCCGAACGGCACGTGGCCGCCCTCCGACCGCCGTCCTCCGGCCTCCACGGGGACGACCCGCCCGCGGCGCACCCGTCCGCGAGAGCGCCCCGCCGCACCGCGGTCGCCGTCAGCGGCTCAGCCTCCGGTAGCGCCGCACGGCCAGCGGAACGAAGACCATCAGGAGCACCAGCGGCCACACCACCGCCATGAGCAGCGCGTTCTGCGCGATCCAGGAGTCGCTGGCCGCCGCCGTGGTGTTCCCGAACAGTTCGCGCGCCGCGATCACCGTCGCCGATAGCGGGTTCCACTCGGCCACCGGCACCAGCCAGTCCGGCATCGTGTCGGTGGGCACGAACGTCTCCGCCACCATGGCCAGCGGGAACACCAGCGAGAAGAACTTCATCGCTGCCTCCGGGCTGCGTACCACCAGGCCCAGGTAGATGCCGATCCAGGTGAAGGCCAGGCGCAGCAGCAACAACAGCCCCAGCGCCGCCAACGCGGGGAGCGGGCCGTTGTGCCACTGCCAGCCGACCAGCAGCCCCATTCCGGCCAGGACCGCCAGGTCCACCACCGCGGAGAGCACGTCGGCCATGCTCCGCCCCACCAGCAGCGAGGAGGGGGCCATGGGCAGTGTGCGGAACCGGTCGATCACACCGCGCCCGGCGTCGGTGACCACCGCGATCGTGGTGTTGCCGATCCCGAAGGCCATGGTGAGCGCGAACAGGCCCGGCATGAGGAACTCGCGGTACTCCTCACCGGGAGCGCCCATGACCGCGCCCATCGCCTCGCCGAAGACGAAGCCGAAGAGCAGCACGGCCAACACGGGCACCATCAGCGTGCCGACCAACTCGTCGGGTTTGTACACCAGGTGGAACAGGTAGCGGCGCGCGACGACCCAGGAGTCGGCCACCGCCCACCCCGCACGCGCCAGGAGGCCGGGGGCGGTCTCCCGCCCCGCCCCGGTCCCCCGTTCCGTCTCGGTCAGGGTCGTCATGACGGTTCCTCCCCCTCACCCGTCTCGCCCGGGTGTCCCGTCAGACTCAGGAACACGTCGTCCAGGGTCGGACGGCGCAGGGCGATGTCCTCCACGTCCAGTCCCGCCTCGTCCAGGGCGCGCACCACCTTGGCCAGGCCCGCGCCCCTGCCGTCGAAGGGCACGCGCACCAGCAGGGCGTCGGCGTCCACCTCGGGCACCGCCCCCGCCACCCGGCCCAGGACCTCCTCGACCCGCGACAGCATCTCGGCGCCGGAGAGCACGACCTCCACCCGTCCGCCGCCGATCCGCGACTTGAGTTCCTCGGGGGTGCCCTCGGCGATGACCCGCCCGGAGTCGACCACCGAGATCCGGTCGGCCAGGTGGTCGGCCTCCTCCAGGTACTGGGTGGTCAGCAGCACGGTCGTGCCGCCCTCGGCCAGGTTCCGCACGGACCGCCACACCTGGGCGCGGCTGCGCGGGTCCAGGCCCGTGGTGGGCTCGTCCAGGAACAGCACGACGGGGTCGGGGATCAGGCTCGCGGCCAGGTCGAGACGGCGGCGCATCCCGCCCGAGTACTCCCGGACCGGGCGGTGGGCGGCCTCGGTCAGTCCGAAGCGCTCCAGGAGTTCGGTGGCCCGCGCCCGGGCCGCCCGCGCCCGCATGTGGTGGAGGCGGGCGAACATCTCCAGGTTGCGGCGGCCGCTGAGGATCTCGTCGAGCGCCGCGTACTGCCCGGCGAAACCGATGCGGGAACGCACCCGCGCGCTCTGGCGGGCCACGTCGAACCCGGCGGTCCGCACGTCCCCGGCGTCGAACCGCAGCAGGGTGGACAGCACCCGCACGGCGGTGGTCTTGCCCGCGCCGTTGGGGCCCAGCAGCGCGTGTACCGAGCCGGGGGCCACCGCGAGGTCGAACCCGTCGAGCGCGACGCGCCCCCGGGCGCCGGCGTAGGCCTTGCGGACGCCCCGTGCCAGGATCGCCAGGGCGTCGGCGCGATCGTGTGCGGGGGTCGTGTCGGGGGCCATGGCGCGGTCTCCCTCGCCGGAGATCACCGGATCGGCGGCGCGGTCGCGTACGAAGGTCATGGAGCAGTCTCCCTCACCGGGGTCACCGGTCCCGCCGTCGCCCCCCGGACCGGTCGCGTCCACGGCCTCTGTCCGGAGTTGCCCGGTCGGGAGACCTCACCGTAGCGGCCCAGACCGATACGGGCGATGTTGCGCAGCGACTCGCTGTCCTCGGTGTAGTAGGCGCAGTGGCCGCTGATGTCGCCGGTGGCGAAGGCCAGGGCACCGAACCCCGGGCGCATCGGCGAGGGGCCGTGGCCGATGTCGCGCAGACGGCCCCGGGGAAAGAAGCGGATCCAGTCCGAGGGGCCCAGCGCCGCCCACAGGTTTCCGGAGAAGCCGAGGTCGGCGACGGACTCGCCGCCCATGCCGGGGCTGCCCAGGGCCACGCAGTCGTGGACGCGCCCGTTCCTGAGGGCCAGTCCGCACACGACGGTGCCGTAGCTGTGCCCCACCAGCGTGATGTGGGCGGTGCGGGGCAGGAAGTGCGTCAGGCGGGCCAGGTCGTCGGCGCCGCGTTCGGCGGGGCCGCGGAAGACGGCCTCGGCGAACCCGTTGGGGGTGGCGTAGCCGACCCACACCACGACCGCGAAGCGCCCCCGGGGCGCGAGGTCCCGCATCGTGTTCAGGAGCTTCTCGCCGTTGGCGCGCGGCCGTGTGGGGCGGTTGGCGTCGAAGTAGTTGCCCAGGTAGTTGTCGTTGCCCGGGACCAGGACCACGATGTGGTCGGCCGTGGCCACGTCCCCCAGCGCCTCGACGATACGTCCGGTCCCGGCCGTGTCGTGGGCCAGGAGTTGGATACCGCGCCACTCCCGCGCCTGGTAGCGCAGGGGGCCGGGGGTCGGGGCGTGACGTGGGCCCGCCGCGGTCATGTCTCTCCCTGGGGGATCGAGGTGCAACAGGTGGTGGTCGGACCTGTTTCACGCTAGATCGGGGAGGGGGTCGGCCTCCATGGCGCTGACCCCCCGAACCGAGTCTGGCGGTGACCACCCGGGGCCGTGGTGGTAGCACTACCAACGTCCGTGCGGCACGCGCCGCGCCCGCGCGGGGCAGGGCAAAGAAGACCGGACGCTTTCCGGAACCTGTGTTGGCCGACAGCCGGGACCTGGGTTGATAGCGTCGAGCAGCCATACGGGCACCGAGGGTGGCGTCCGCGTGCACGCCGGTGCCCGAGTCTCCGGGAGAGGTAGGGGGAGTACCCCATGCGAGCCGTGGTCTTCGAGAACTACGAGAGGTTTCCGTCACTCACCGACGTTCCCGAACCGGAACCGGGACCGGGCGAGGTCCTCCTGCGGGTGGCGGGCGCGGGCGCCTGTCACTCCGACGTCAGCGTGTACCGCCACTTCGAGGAGGGGCAGCCCGGGGCGCAGAAACCCCCGTTCGTACTGGGGCACGAGAACTCCGGTTGGGTGGAGGCGCTCGGTCCCGGTGTGAGCGAGCGCGTCCGGGTCGGCGAGGCCTACATGGTCTACGGGCCGATCGGCTGCGGGCACTGCCGCATGTGCGCGCGGGGACAGGACACCTACTGCGAGAACGCCGCGACCATGCCTTACCTGGCGGTGGGCCTGGGGCGCGACGGTGGGATGGCGGAGTACATGACCGCGCCCGCCCACCACCTCGTCCCGCTGGGCGACGCCGACCCGGTGGACGCCGCGCCGCTGTCGGACGCGGGACTGACCCCGTACCACGCGATCAAGCAGGCGCTGCCGCACCTGGAGGGCGGCGGGCGCCACGCCCTGGTGATCGGTCTGGGCGGGCTGGGGCAGATCGGCGTGCAGATCCTGCGCGCGCTGACAGGCGCGACGGTGATCGCCACCGACCTCAAGGCCGAGCCCCGGGCATGGGCCGAGCGCAACGGGGCCGTCACCGTGGGGCCGGGTGAGCGGCAGGTGGAGGAGATCCGCGAGATCACCGGTGGCCGCGGGGTGGACGCGGCCTTCGACTTCGTGGGCGTCACACCGACCATCGCCACGGCCGCGGCGTCGATGGCCCAGGGCGGGCGCCTGACCGTGGTGGGGATCGCTGGCGGCACGCACGAGTTCTCGTTCTTCACCAACCCCTACGAGTCCTACGTCACCAACACCTACTGGGGCACGGTGGGGGAACTGTGGGAGGTGGTGGACATGTACCGGGCGGGTCAGATCCGCCCGGAGGTCGAGCGGTTCACCCTGGACGACGCGCTGGAGGCGTACCGGAGACTGGAGGCCGGGGAGGTCTTCGGCCGCGCCGTGGTGGTTCCCCACCAGGGCTGACCCCGCACGACCCGACCGGTCCGACCGAGGGGTGCCGTCCGGGGGCGGCGCCCCTCGGCGTGTCGGCGGCCGGACGCGGACGGCACGGACACCGGAAAAACCCGTACGCGGACAGAACCCGGAGCCCTCCGCGTGACTCCCAAGCACCGAGAACGTACCGGTCGCCGAGGCGGCGGACGCACGCGAGGAGGCGTGCCGCCGCCGGTGAAGGAGTGAGATGACGGGTTTCTTCAGCACGCCCCTGCTGCGCCTGGCGCAGCCCCACCTGGCCTGGGTCGTCGAGCAGATGACCTTCTTCGACGAGGCGGTGCCGTTCGGCGACCTCAGGGTCGAACTGGACCAGGAGTCGGTGTGGCGCGGTGACCGGCGCCTGCGTGTCGGACTGCTGGGCAGCTACGCCGAGGACGGCACGTGGTTGTGGGGCTGGGCCAACCCGGCCTTCGAGGGCGAGGCCGTGGTCGCGGACACCCTGCGCCTGCGCGAACTGGGCCGGAGTCACGCGGCGCCGGAGCTGAGCGAGGGGCTCGTGGACCTCAACCACTTCCCCGACCCCCGGCTCGCCTCCGACCACATGTCCCTGATCGCCATGGGTCTGCTCGGCACGCGCGGCAACATCATCTTCAACCACGCCGGGCGGGCCCGCACCTTCCTCACGGTCACCGACCCCGAGGTCCCGTGGGCGCTGCCGCGGGCCGCCACCGCCGAGCGGTTCCTGCGCATGGGCTCGATGCTGATGCCCGGTCCGGAGAGCGAGGAGGGGCGGGGCTACGCCGACGCGGTGGTCGGCGGTTACGCCGAGCACCACGGGTTGCCCGTGGAACGCGCGCACGGGCGGACGACCCTGGAACTGCCCAGCGGCAACCGGATCACCGTGGCGCTCGGTCACGCCGACACCCTCGAGGCCGTGGACGTCACCGGGCCGGACGGCGTTGAACCGGTTCCGGAGGCCGCCCAGGTGGTACCCGCGCCCTCCTCGGACGGACCGGGTCCCGGGCCCAGGCCGCGTCTGCCCCGGAGCGTGCTGACCCACGTGCTGCCGAGGATCGCCGCCGTGCTGCGCCGGGAGGCCGCGCTGGAGGAGTACGTGAAGGGCCTGGGGTGGTCCTCGCGGGAGCGGCCCGAGTGGGACCCCGCCGCCGGGGTGCTCCGCTACCCCGGGTGCGCGGACCTGGAGGCCCGTGAGATCGGCCGTTTCGCCCCCGGGACCGGCCTGTGGGAGTGGGCCGCCTCCGAGGGCGCGTCTACCCTGCGTTCGGCCGCACGCGAGGGCGGTTCGCCGGAGCTGGACGCCGACGGCGTCGACCTGTCCGCCCACCACCTGCCCGGACTGGTCGCGCAGATCCTCTCCCGCACGGCGGCCGACCTCGACGGCGCGCTGTCGTATGCGGAGGTCGAGTCCCCCGACGGGCGGTGGACCCACCTGGCCGTGACCGACACGCGGCTGGAGGTGACGGGCACGGACCCCCAGGTCGCCGCGCACGACCTGGAGAGCGCCGCCAACCTGACCCATCCGGTGGTCCCGGAGGAGGACAGACGGGAGGCGATGCGCGCTCTGGTACTCGGCTACTTCGAGCGCTACGGCGTGCGGCCCATGGACGTCTTCGGCCCGGCCGAGCTGGGTGGCATGATCGGCCTCTACGTCATCCGGGTCCAGTTCGCCGGTGACGGCAGCCTGCACCGGGTCGACTGGGGCCTGATGCACGAGATGATGTTCTAGGCGTACTGACCTGGGGGTGAGGAAGGCGGGAGGGCCGCCGATCGCGGTGTGGAACCGGTGGTGACCGCAACGATGCGACCAACGGGTGAACGCCTCCCGCCTCCCGCCTCTCGGCCTCGGGCCGCTCGGGGCCCACCGGCCCCTCCGCGCACGACCACAGCGGCCCTGGTCCGGACGGTGCCCTCCCCGGGTTCCTCCCCCTTCCCCGAGGAACCCGGGAAGGGAGCTCCCGACTCCGCTCGGGCGGCAGCGGCACGGGCGGAGGCGTGTCCACCACGCCCAGGGCCGCGCGGGCCCGCTCGGCGGGGCCGGGCACGGAGGTGCCGTGTTCGCGGGCGCTCGCCCACACACGGCGCGGTGCGTCGGTGACGTCGCGCCGTCGGAGGGTGTGCCGCCCCGCGCCCGATGCGTCCTCCTCACTTCCGGCGATGGTGTGACGGAAGTGATTCGGCACCGGGAACCGCGCGGATTGGTCCGCATGGTCACGAAACAGTCTCGAAGCCAGGCCCCCGAGGCGGGAGCCACACGAAGAGCTTCATCACCCTTGGTAATCAAACACACACGTGCGAGGGCGGGGCCCGATCCCCCGGAGTACCCCCACGGCCCCGCGTGCGCGGGCGCGCGGACGGAGCGCAGAGGTCACGTGAGGACATGGGAAACCCCCTCACCTGCACTTGAGCGGGTTTCCGAGGTCGCGCGGCACCGCGCCTCCCCCACCTCCCGCATGCGCACGGGCGGGCGGCGGGCGAGTACGAACACCGTCCCGGTCGACCCACGACCGTGACGTGGTCACCCTGCGCGCACGGACGGGCACCACCCCGAGCGCGACGGCCGGGACCCGGTGTGTCCGGAAACGTTCGGAGCGTACCCGCGCGGTGCACGTGCACCGCCAAGGAGGGTAGGCTCGCTTCAGGGCACCGCCCTGGCACGACGCGAGGCGGGGGCGACGGCGCTTCCCCAGTCGTCGCCCCGGCCCGGACGCCGCCGGCACCGGGACCGCGGGCCCACTCCGCCGTCGGATGTGGCCAACGCCATGGGCCGTTGCCGGGCGCGTCCTTATGGACATCTGACCCCACTTTCTCCAATCTGGGGCAATGAGCCTCATGAGTCGTCTTCACAAGGCTGACCAGAAGGTCTACGACTGGGTGACCGGTCTGGGGCCGCCCGCCCTGGACTCCTACAGCCCCAAGTTCGTGCAGGCCACCGACAACATGGCTCCGTGGTTCCTGATATCGGCGACCCTCGCCGCCACGGGCGGGCCCAGCCTGAGGCGCACCGCCCTGCGCGCCATCCTGGCCGCGGGGACCGCCAACGCCATCTCCGCGGGGGTCAAGCACCTGTCCAGCCGCACGCGCCCGGACAACTCGGCCATACCGGCCGCGCGGAGCCCCTACCGTTCCTACCCGAGCACCTCCTTCCCCTCCGGACACACCGCCGCCGCGGCCGGCTACGCGAGCGCGGTCATGATGGACGCGCCCAAACCGCTGGCCGGTCTCGTCACCCTCCTGGCGGGCGGTGTCGCGGTCTCGCGCGTACACAGCGGAGTCCACTACCCCGGCGACGTGCTCGCCGGGGTTGCCATCGGCTCCGGCGCGGCCCTGCTCTCCCGGGTGGTGGTACCGCACCGCCCCGAACTGCTCTTCGGTGCGCGCACCGTGCCCGACGGGGAGACCGCCGTGGACCGTGAGGGCACGGGAATGACCGTGGTGGTCAATCCGCGCTCCGCCTCGGGTGCGGTACCCGCGCTGACCGCGGCCGACGTCACGAGCAGGGTGGCGCGGGCCCTGCCCAAGGCGCGGATCCTGCCGCTGTCGGCGGACGACGACGTGGTCGAGGTCATGGACCAGGCCGCACGGACCAGCGAGGTGCTGGCGGTGGCGGGCGGCGACGGCACGGTCAACGCCGCGGCCCAGGCCGCCGTCGAACACGACCGTCCACTGCTGGTCCTGCCGGACGGCACCCTCAACAACTTCGCCCGCACCCTGGGACTGACCTCGGTGGACATCGCGCTGCGTGCGTTCGACGACGGACGGCTGGCCCGTGTGGACGTGGGCGAGGTGGACGGCCGGATCTTCCTCAACACGGCCTCGTTCGGCTCCTACCCGCGCATGGTGGATCGGCGTGACCGGTGGGCCGCCCGGATCGGCAAGTGGCCCGCGTTCGCGCTGGCGCTGTGGCGGGATCTGCGTGAGGTGAGCCCGACCCCGGCGGTGGTCGACGGCCAGCCGACGCGGGTGTGGTGGGCGTTCGTGGGCAACTGCCGGTACCGCACGCACGGCCGGGTGCCCGCGCTGCGCGAGCAGCTGGACGACGGGCAGCTGGACGTGCGGGTACTCACCGCACGGTCGCCCTTCCCCCGTCTGCGCGCCCTCGCCGACGTGCTGTTGGGGCGGTTCGCGCGCAGTGAGGGCTACTCCGAGCGGCTGGCCACGGGACTGTCGCTGGTCATCCCGAGCGAACCCAGGCTGCTGGCCGTGGACGGCGAGGTGGTGCAGGGTTCCGAGACGGTCGTCTTCACCAAGCGGCGCGCGGCCCTGCGGGTGTTCGTGCCCGATGTCGGCACGACGCAGTGAGTACCGGGGGACGGTGTTCCCGGATCCGCCGGCCCGCTGGGCCCCGCGGGCGGTCGGAGCGCTCCGCGGTGTTCAGCGGCGGCGCCGGCAGGACTTCGTGTCCGTGTCGGTGTCACTGCCCAGGAGGAGGCTGAGCCCGGCGCCCAGCAGCCACGCGTCCTTGGACAGCGGCAGCCCCTGGTCGGTGGGGCGCAGGCTCTTGGGGTGGTGCATCCCCGGGGTGCGCAGGTACAGGCCGACGAGCCCCGCCGCGAACGCGGTCAGGCCCGCGCCCGCGACCCGGCTGGGGACGACGGGGAGCAGCAGGGCGGTGCCCAGGGTGATCTCCCCGGCCGAGAGCAGGCGCGCGAAGGTGGTGGGCTCCATGTCCTTGAGGAAGGGATAGGTCCCCGCGGCCATGCCGTGGAGTCCCCGCGCGGTCTCCTCGTCGGCGCCGCGCTTGCCCAGCCCGGAGTTGAGGAGGAACGCTCCGGTGATGAGGCGCAGGGGCAGGTCGCGGGTGCGAAAGGGCAGTTGCATGGTCGCTCCAAGGCCTGGTCCGTGGTGTGTCCGGGCGACCGGGGCTGCTCCGGTGACCGGCTCCGGCGGTCGGTGGAACTCCGGCGACAGCCTGTTTCGGTCGCTCCGAGTCACGAGAATGTTACCGACCACATGCCGGGGCGGTGGGCCGCGACCCGCCGGGCCGCCCGAACGCGTGGCCCGGCGTCAACGCACGCTCGAACGCTCACCGCTGCCAAGGCGTTCGACGACGCGGACCAGGTCCTGCCAGGCCTGGGCGGTGTCCGGGCCGCCCCGGTGGGGTGCGCGGAACCAGTCGACGAACTCGATGACGTCCTGGAGGTCCCAGCGCAGCCGGTACAGGTCCAGCAGGGCGCGGTCGGGTTCGTGGCCGCTGGTCCGGGCGTAGCGGGCCAGTTCGTCGGGGTCGTCGGTGACCAACCACAGATCGCGTTCGGGGACGGCCAGGCCGACGGTGTCCCAGTCGACCAGCAACGGGCGTCCGCCGCACCACAGCAGGTTGCCGGGGTGGGGCTCCCCGTGGGTGACGACCATGGGCGCGCCTCCCAGGGCGGCGGCGCCGCGGTCGGACTCCTCCAGCCGCTCGCGCAGGGTCGCGGCGTGCCCGGCGAGCAGCTCGGCGGTGGGCGCGGAATGGGGCCCCGCGTCACCGACCGCGTCGGGGCAGTCCAGGATCGCGGCCAGCCGGTCCGTTCCGGCGAGCCGGGGCGCGATGACGGGGGCGCCGCCGGGGGCGCGGCTGTGGAGCTGGGCGAGGGTGTCCAGGACCCGGACGCGCTGGTCGGCGGTGAGCGTCTGGCCGAAGTCACCGGAGGCGGCCTCCACGTACGGGAAGACGCTGAGCGCGTGGCGGTCGCCGACCGGCACGACGGTGTTCCCGCCGGGGGTGCGCAGGGGCGCGACGACGAACCCCAGGCCGTCGTCGTCGTGCAGGCGTGCTGCGGTGTCCATGGCCAGGGTGAGGCGCCTCCGTACGGTGCCGGGGTCGGGACCGAGGAAGGACTTGTACGCCAGGTCAGCCACGGTGAGGAACCAGGTGCGGCCCGAGGTGTCGGTGGCGCGCCAGTGGTGGTCGCCGAAGCCGAGGGGGACGTGGTTGAGCGTGACCGCGTGGACGCCCCATGCGGTCAGTGCGTCGTGCAACCGGTGTTCCAGGTCTGGTGGCCGTTCACGCATGCGGCGAAACTACCAGCCGGGAGGCGCCGTGCCCGGGAGCGAACGCCGCGCGCCCACTCGATGGTGGCCGAGGCGAGCAGGCATGCGGGCGCGTCCCCGTCGCCGTCGGTCCGCCCACGGAGGCACCGGTCCGTCCTGTGGCGGGAGCGGTGCGGCGAAGGGCGGCGGTAGCCTTCTGCCCCCTGACAGCCCCCGAGCGCGAGGAGGACCCCCACCATGGCCGAGACCGCACACACCGGACCGGAGACGGCGTACCTGACCGAGCTCGTCGACGGCGTGTACGCCTGGGTGCAGCCGGACGGCACCTGGTGGGTCAACAACGCGGGCGCCGTCGCCGGGGACGACGGTCTCCTGGTGATCGACACCTGCGCGACCGAGGACCGCACCCGCGCCTTCCTCACCGCCCTGGCCCGCGCCACCGGCGGTTCCCCCGTCCGGTGGGCGGTCAACACCCACCAGCACGGCGACCACGCCTACGGCAACAGCCTGCTGCCCGACTCCGCCGCGCTCATCGGACAGGCCGCCATGCGCGAGGCGCTCGCGCACGACCCGATCCTCGACGTCTGTCCGCCGTTCTGGTCCCCCGTCCCGGACTGGGGCGGCGTCACCCGGCGCCTGCCGTCGATCGTTCTCGACCGCGAACTGACGGTCCACACCGGCGGGCGCCGCGTGGACCTGCGCCACCCCGGCCACACCGCGCACACCCCCGGTGACGTGGTGGCCTGGCTGCCCGAGGAGCGCGTGCTGTTCACCGGCGACCTGGTCTTCCACGGACTGACCCCGCTGGTGTTCATGGGGTCGGTGGAGGGCGCGCTGCGCTCCCTGGAGTGGCTGCACGCCTTCGGCCCCGAGCACGTGGTCCCCGGCCACGGTCCGCTGTTCGGCGCCGCCGAACTGGACGCGGTCCTGGGCGACCACGAGCGCTACTACCGTTTCGTACTGGACACCGCGCGGGACGGCGTCGCCCAAGGGCTCACCCCGCTGGAGAACGCACGCGCCTGCGACCTGGGCGCGTTCGACGGCTGGGCCGACGCCGAGCGCATCGTGTTGAACCTGCACCGCGCCCACGCCGACCTCACCGGCACGGGGATGGACCTCGTGGCCGCGCTGGCCGACGCCGTCGAGTGGAACGGGGGACCGCTCCCCACCAGCCTCTGACCGCCCCAGAACCGCCCGAACGACGGCATCTCTTCCCCTGGTTGGTGAAATCACCGTAAACGTGCGCCAAGTCGACGCCGTGCCACCCACACGCACGCCCTCGGGTGTTTCGCTTGCCGTGACGGGGCATCACCGTAAGTGACGAAGGGGACGCCATGGCGGAGGCGACCGAGGAGGGCCCGCGCGCGTACCGGCGCGGGCCGCGCAGCAACTGGGTGCCGTTGGGGGCGGCCGCGGCGGCGATCGCACTGCTGGTGGTGGCCTGGCCGCTGGTCAACGCGCTCCTGCCCGGTTCGGAGTCCGTCCCCTCCGGCGAACCGGTGCCCGTCGGTTCCGCGAGCGGCTACCGGGCCACCCTGACCTTCCCCCAGGAGGGCTGGTACCTGGACACCGGCGCCAGCCAGGCCGGGCTGATCTACCGCTTCCACCGCGGCCCCGTGGAACTGACACTCAACGCGGTCACCCCCGTGACCTCACCTCCGCCCACCCCCGAGGAACTGTGGGACGGCATGCGGGAGATCGTCCGCGCCGGTGAGGCGTCGGCGCGCCTGGGCGGCCCGGAGGCCATCTCCACCCGGGACGGCGACGAGGGGCTCACCGGGGTCCTGGAGAGCCGTCACCAGCGCGGCGCCGCCGTGGTCTACCCCTCCCCCGACGGCCGCCTGGCCGTGGAGATGACCCTCGCCGGACGCGAGGCGACCATGGCCGACCTCACCGCGGTCGCCGACGTCGTCCGCTCGGTCTCCTTCGTCAGGGAGGAGGCGTGAACCGCGGTCCCGACGAGCGCCCGGCCGCGACCGACCGGGGTTCGGTGCCCTCGCCGCGCGAGGCCCGCCGGGACGAGTCGGGGCCCCGGCACGCCTCGGAGCGGCGGCCCGGCGGCCAGCACGCCCGGGGCCAGCGGCTGCCCTCCCTGGTCGCGCTCGCCCTGATCGCGGTGCTGTGCGCGGCGGGCCTGGCCTACCTCGCGCTGCGGTTCACCGGGCTGGTGCGCGTCTTCTTCTCCGAGGCCTCGCTGTCGGTGTTCCTGGGCGTCGTGACGCTGGCCTTCGGGTTCTGGGTCCTGCGCCGCATCCGCCCGGTGCGCGATCCCGCCCTGGACGCCTCCCTGGTCGCGGTGGCCTGGGGCCTGACCGCGGCGACCGCGGGCGGGGTCGTCGCCAACGCCGCTCTGGGGGCGATCTGGAACAAGAGCCTGGGGCTGCCCTTCTCCGAGGTGTGGGGAGCGGCCCTGAGCGCCCCGCTCAACGAGGAGGTCCTCAAGCTCGGCGGGATCGTGCTGGTCGCGGTGGCCTTCCCGGCCGCGGTGCGGGGACCGGTGGACGGGTTCGTGATCGGTTCCCTGGTGGGGTTGGGCTTCGAGGTGACGGAGAACTTCGTCTACTCGATGAACGCGGTGGTCCAGGCGGGCGGCACCGGAGGCCTGGTCCCCGTGGTGCAGACCCACATCCTGCGGGTGGGGTTGGCCGGGCTGGGCTCGCACTGGGCGATGTCGGCCGTCGCGGGTACCGCCGTCGGGCTGCTGGCGGCCGCGGCGTGGCGGCCCGGCCCGCGTCGGGCGGTCGGCGCCGCGCTGCTGGTCCTGCTGGCGATGGGTCTGCACTGGCTGGTGGACTCACCGCTGTTCGGCAGCGTCCTGGGCGTGATGATCGAGGTCGCCGTGGTCTTCCTGACCACGATGGCCGTGTACTTCACCGTCCGGCACGTCCACCGACGCCGCGTGCGCGGTGCCCTGGCCTCCGAGGGCACGGCGCTGGGCATGCGGCGGTCGGCCGCGGTGGCCCTGGCCAACCGGCACGGTCGCGGCAGGGAACTGGGACGCGTGGCGGCCCCGGAGCGGCCCGTCGTGGAACGGCGCCAGGAGCAGATGCTGGCGATCGCCGAGGACCGGGCGGTCCGCCACACGCCGTGACCGGAACGCACAGGAGGCCTTGGCGGCGGCGCGCCAAAGCCCGCGTGGCCCGACGCGCCCGACGGGTGGAGGCCTTCGGGCCCCTCCGGTCAGGCCTCCGGGCGCAACCAGCGCTGGAGCACGGTGCCCTCGGACTCGATCACCACCCCGGGGACGAGGGGCGCGTCGGCCGACGTGCCCACCGCGATGCGCTGCTCGACGCCACCGGCCAGCAGCGGGACGACCGTCAGGCACAGTTCGTCCAGCAGGTCGGCCGCCGCCACGTCGGCCAGCAGGCGGGGCCCGCCCTCGCACAGGATCCGGGGCAGGCCGCGGTCGACCAGGGCGTCGACGGCGGCGCGCAGGTCCACGCTCTCCCGGCCGCACACCAGGACGCGGTCGGCGCCCAGCGTGTGGCGCGCCCGGTCCAACGCCCCGGCACCGGCCGCCTCGCAGGTCACCAGCAGTACCCCGCCGCCGTTCTCCCGCCGTTCGGCGAGCAGCGGCGGAAGCTGGCCGGTTCCGCTGACCACGGCCATCTCGGGATGGGCGGCCCGGCCCTCGGCGACGGCGCGTGCCGCCCGGTCGCCGGTGCGCGGGTCCGCGCTCATGTAGCCCTCGGCGCGGGCGGTACCGGCGCCGACCAGGATCACGTCGGCCAGGTCACGCAGGAGGGTGTACACCACCAGGTCGGCGGGGGTGTTGATGGTTCCCGTGCGGCCGTCGTTCCCCGCCGCGGCCCCGTCCAGGGTGGAGACCATGTTCGCGCGCAGCCAGGGCCGGTCGGGGTAGGCGTAGAGGCGTTCCAGGGCGGGCGCGTCCAGCGGGTCCCCGGGGGAGGCCGCTCCGGGGACGGCGTCGTTCAGGAGGAGGCGCACGGCCACACCGCCACGAAGTACATGACCCCGAACGGGTCGTCGGCGTAGAGCACCTCGGGCCGCACCGGGTCCCCGACGTCGGCGAGCGCGTGCGCCATGACCTGGAGCGCGGCCCGGCCCTGCGCCATCAGTTCGGCGGCCAGGTCCGGATCCAGGCGTGTGAGGCCCCCGCGGTCGCCCTCGGACAGGCAGCGGCGGATCTCCTCGTCGAGGGCGAAGGCGCGCTCGTCCAGGTAGCCGGGGGCCTTGCTGCCGCGCCGGGCGCTGCCGTCGCCCAGGACGAGCAGGGCGACCCGCTCGGTGCGTTCGGCGATCCGCCGTCCCAGGGCCCCGACCTCGGCGGCGGAAGCGTCCCAGGCCACGGTGGCCATCTCCACGCGTCCGCGGTACCCGGCGTCGTCGAGCAGCCGTCGGGCCACGCCCAGGCTCGGCGGCAGTGTCCGTTCCCGGGGCACCCGCTCCCCCGTGCCGCCGAACTCGCGGACCGGTGCGATCCTCTCGGTGTGCTCGCCGGAGGTGTCGTGTCCGCCGATGACGACGAGCACGTCCGGGGAGGACCCGGTCAGGGCCTCCAGCGCCGCCCCGCACTCCTTGCGCAGTTCGGCGAGTGGGTCCTGCCCGCCGCCGAGCTCGCGCAGGAGCAGCGGCGGGTGCGGGCAGACGACGGTCGTGACGATCACGCGTGCCTCCTCACGCCAGCCCCCGGATGACCCGCGCGGGCGGGCGGACCCCCCGGATGCTGGCGACCATGTCGAGCACCTGCCGGGTCTGGGCCACCTCGTGGACGCGGTAGATCTGCGCCCCGTGCCAGGCGCACACGGCGGTCGCCGCGAGTGTGCCGCTCAGGCGTTCGCCCACGGGCAGGTCCAGGGTCTCGCCGACGAAGTCCTTGTTGGACAACGACACCAGGACCGGCCAGCCCAGGGAGGTCATCTCCCCCAGGCGCCGGGTCAGTTCCAGCGAGTGCCAGGTGTTCTTGCCGAAGTCGTGCGCGGGGTCGATGATGGCCGACGCCGGGTCCACGCCCATGGAGACCGCGCGCTCGGCCAGGGCGACGGTGTCGTCCACGGCGGCGCGCACGACGTCCTCGTAGCGCGTGCGGTGCGGCGGGGTACGCGGGGTGAGTCCGCCGGTGTGGGTGCACACCAGGGCGGCGTCGAACTCGGCGGCGACCTCGGCGAGCTCGGGGTCGTATCCGCCCCAGGCGTCGTTGAGCAGGTCCGCGCCCGCCTCGCACACCGCACGGCCCACGGACGCGCGCCAGGTGTCCACGCTGATCACCAGGTGGGGGAACTCGGCGCGGACGGCGGCCACGAAGTCGACCACCCGGCGCTTCTCCTCGTCGGCGTCGACCCGCTGGCCGTATCCCGCCTTGACGCCACCGATGTCCACGATGTCGGCGCCCTCGGCCACGACCCTGCGCACGCGTTCGAAGGCGGGACCGTCGTCCCAGGTGGCTCCGTTGTCGTAGAAGGAGTCGGGGGTGCGGTTGACGATCGCCATGACCAGCGTCGTGTCCGCGTCGTACTCCCGACCACGCAGTCTCAGCACCGGCCGACCACTCCCCGGCGGATGGTCGCGCGGTGTCCGCACCACTTGTTGTCCACGAATCCTCCCAGCGGCAACCCTAGGGCACGTCCGGTCGCGTGGTCCCGGCGGCGCCTCCTTTCTGGAACGTGGTCTCACCCACGCGGGCGCCCGGACCGCCTGGGCGCCCGCCGGTGGTCCCCCGGGACGGGCACGGAGGGAACACCGGTTCTGGCCACTCCGCACGCGCACCGCCGAACCCGTGCACCCCGGAAGACCCGCGCACACCGGTCCTCCGGCGCTTTCCGGGGGCGTTCCCGGCCCCGCCCGCCGCTCTCCCGGGGACACGTCCACCTCTACGGGCCCGCGAACTTCCTCGCGCCCATGCCGCACACACCCTTGCCTGAAACCAGGTTACGGGTTACCTTTAAGGCGATGTCAGATCCAAAGGATGTACCCGTTCCGGCCGACCTCGTGAGCGCGGCCCTCCGCGCCTCGGACAACCTCGGAAAGGACGTGGCCGACGTGTCCCTGGTCGCCATCGCCGATGAGGCGGGCGTCTCCCGCAGCACCCTGCTGCGCCGCGTGGGTGGTTCGCGCCGGGCCCTGGACGAGGCGGTGCGCGCCTCGGGCGTCGACCCGGGCGGCCAACGCCCCGTCCGGGAGCGCGCGGTCGAATCCGCGGCCCGTCTGATCAGCGAACAGGGTCTGGCCGCGACGACCCTGGAGGCGGTCGCCGCATCCGCCGGGTGCTCGGTGCACAGCCTCTACGCGGCCTTCGGCGGCCGGGACGAGCTCCTGCGCGCGGTCTTCGAGCGCTACACCCCCATCCTGGACGTGGAGGAGGCGCTCGCCGCCCCGGAGGAGGACCTCTCCTCCCGCGTCCACGGGATCTACCGCATGCTGGGCACGAGACTCAGCCGCGAGCCCCGGGTGCTGCCCGCCGTCCTCGCCGACGTGTTCGCCCGCCCCGAGGGGCCCACCGTCGACCTGCTCGCCCGCTTCTTCTTCCCCCGCATGCTCGCCGGTGTGGGCGGCTGGCTGGCCGGGGAGGTCGCCGCGGGCCGGATCCGCGACCTGCCGGTGCCCCTGCTCATCCAGCAGCTGATCAGTCCGGTCGCCCTGCACTTCATGATGCGCCCGGCGCTGGGCAGGGTCCCGGGTATCGAGTTCCCCGACGCCGAGGAGGTCTACACGACGTTCGCCGACGCGTTCCTGCGCGCCGTCGCGACGGAGCCGCACCCGCGGCCGGACCAGCAGGAGTAACCGAAGGAGCACGCCATGCGCGGACCGCCCGCCGCCGTCGGTGGCCACGGAGCCCCGCCGTACCCCCCGGCCCTCCGGGCCCCCTCCGCCTCCTTCGTGCACTGGTACGAGGAGCCCGCACCGACCCGCCGTTTCGGAGCCGAGTACGGGGCCCACCGCGGCGCGGTACCCGCCCGGACACCCCGAACGCCTTCCTGGAGTCCTCATGAGTGAACGTACGACCTGTGTGATCGTCGGCGGCGGCCCCGCCGGTATGGTCCTGGCCCTGCTGCTGGCCCGGGCCGGTGTCGAGGTCACCGTGCTGGAGAAGCACGCCGACTTCCTGCGGGACTTCCGCGGGGACACCGTCCACCCCTCCACCCTGGACCTGCTGGAGGAGCTGGGCCTGTACGAGCGGTTCGCCGAACTGCCCCAGAGCAAGCTGGAGCAGGTCTCCTTCCCCGTCGACGCGGACCGCGCCGTGACCTTCGCCGACTTCCGGAGGCTGCGGGGCGTCGCCCACCCCCACATCGCGATGGTCCCGCAGTGGGACTTCCTGAACCTGATCGCCGAGGCCGGGAACGCCGAGCCGACCTTCACCCTGCGGATGGACACCGAGGTGACCGGCCTGCTGCGCGACTCGGGCCGGGTGTCGGGGGTGCGCTACCGGAGCCCGGAGGGTGACGGGGAGATCCGGGCCGACCTGACCGTGGCCTGCGACGGGCGGTGGTCGCTCGCCCGCCGCGAGACGGGCCTGGCGGTCCGGGACTTCCCGGTGGCGGTCGACGCGTGGTGGTTCCGACTGCCCCGCGAGCCGGAGGACCGCGTGAGCCTGACCCCGCGCGCGGGCCGGGGCCGGTTCGCCGTGGTGATCCCGCGTGAGGGCTATCTCCAGATCGCCTACCTCGGGCCCAAGGGCACCGACACCGAACTGCGCGCACGCGGGATCGAGGCCTTCCGCCGGGACCTCGCCGACCTCATGCCGGAGATGGCCGACCGGGTCGGGTCCCTGAGGTCCATGGACGAGGTCAAACACCTGGACGTGCGGATCAACCGGCTGCGCCGCTGGCACGTGGAGGGCCTGCTGTGCATCGGCGACGCGGCCCACGCGATGTCCCCCATGGGCGGGGTGGGCATCAACCTCGCCGTACAGGACGCCGTGGCCGCCGCGACGCTGCTGGCCCGGCCGCTGGGCGAACGCTCACTCACCCCGGGAGACCTGGCCGCGGTGCGCAGGCGGCGGATCGTGCCGACCATCGCCGTCCAGGCGCTGCAACGCTTCATGCACCGGAACCTGGCCGACCCGATGGTCAGGGGCGAGCGCACGGGTCCGCCCAGGCCGGTCCTGGCGGCACTGGACCACGCGCCGTGGTTGTCGTTCGTGCCCGCCTACCTCATCGGGAAGGGGTTGCGTCCCGAGCACGTGCCGGGCTTCGCCCGCCGCCCCGCCGTCCGCCGGGCGGGGTAGCGGGACGGCGGAGCGCTGGTGGGCTGGCCGAATACGCTGCTGGTGTGACGCACGGGCTCTGACCCGTACTGATCACCACCGCGCACGATGGGGGCCTGGTCACCGCCTCAGAGCTCGGGAACGCGCTCGCCCTCCGGGACCGGCCCCGGAGCGGTGCCGGCCCCGAAGGGGTCGCCGCCCAGCGCCTCACGGTGGTGGGCGGTGAGCCAGCCGCGCGGGTCGGGCCCGGCGGCGACGATCCGCGTCGGGTTGATCGCCGAGTGGACCCAGTAGTAGTGGACACGGACGTGGTCGAGGTCGGTGGTGTCGCCGAACCCGGGCGTCTGGAACAGGTCGCGGGCGTAGGCCCACAGCGCCGGGTACTCGGTCAGTTTGCGGATGTTGCACTTGAAGTGGCCGTGGTAGGCGGCGTCGAAGCGCACCAGGGTCGGGAAGAGCTTGACGTCGGCCTCGGTGATGGAGTCCCCGACCAGGTAGCGCTGGCCGGTGAGGCGCTCCTCCAGCGCGTCGAGCCTGGCGAACACGTCGGTGACCGCGACGTCGTAGTGCTCCTGGTCCGGGGCGAACCCGGCCCGGTAGACGCCGTTGTTGAGGTCGGTGTAGATCTCCCGGGACAGGGCGTCGATCTCCTCGCGCCGCTCCCGCGGGTACAGGTCGGGGGCGCCGTCCCTGACCAGGCCGTCCCACTCGGTGGCCATGTCGCGGACCAGCTGGTCGAAGTCGTTGGAGACCAGGTGTCCGCTGTCCACGTCGACCAGCCCGGGGACGCTGACCCCGCCGGTGTATCCGGGGTCGCGCGCCAGGTAGGCCTCGCGCAGGGCATGGATGCCCAGGACGGGGTCCCTGCCGTCGGGGCTGCCGGTCTCCTCGGTGAACACCCAGTGCGGTTCCCCCTCGATGATCTCCTGGCGGGGGTCGGTGACGGCCAGGGAGACCGCCTGTTCCAGGCCCATGAGCCTGCGCGTGATGACGACCCGGTGCGCCCAGGGGCAGGCGCGGCTGACCACCAGGCGGTAGCGGCCGGGCTCGGCCACGCGGCCGAAACGGCCGTCCGCGGTGACCCGGTCGGCGAAGGCGGCCGGATCGCGCTTGATCTCCTCGGTGGGGATCTCGTTGGCCCTCATCCCTCGGCTCCTCCCAGACGCTCGGCGGACCGCGGCCACAGGCGCGGGCGGTCGCGGTCGAACACGTTACCGCGCAGTGTACGGATCCCCGGCCCGACGGGCCGGGCGCCCCGCCCCCGGCCCCCTCATCCCCTCTCCCGGGGGCGCCAGCTCCGTCCCCGGCCCGCCTTCTTGGGTTTGCGGGGCAGGGTCCGGGACGGTGGCGCCTCTCCCGTGTCTTCGCTCTCCGTGCCCGTGCCCGCGGGTGTGAGTCCGGGTTCGGGTTCGGGTGCGGCCGTGGCCGTGGCCGTGGCCGTACGTCCCGTACCGGCCTTCTCCCGGACGGGTCGTCCCGTCGTACCGTTCACCCGTCCCGGAGGCCCCGTCCGGTCGGCGGGGGCGTGGGGGGTCACCGGGGAGGTCACCGACGGCGAGGGCGCGGGCCTTTCGCCCTGCGGTTCGGGGGATGCGGGCTCAGGGGCCGTGGGTTCGGAGGCCCGGGGCTCGGTCTCAGAGCGTTCGGCCTTCCGCGGCTTGCGGGGTGTCTCCTCCCAGAAGTCGGTCTCCCAGATGTCGGCCTCCCAGGTGTCGGCGTCCCAGAAACCGCCCTCGGAGGAGTCGTCCTTGGCGGGACCGCTCTCGGAGGAGTCACCCTCCGAGCGGTCGGCCTCCGGGGAGTCGGCCCCGGAAGGGCCTTCCCGCTCTCCCAGGGCCTGGAGGAAGGGTGTCTCGAAGGCCTCGGAAACCTCGGAGGCGTCGGAGGTCTCGGCTGCCGCAGAAGTCTCCACGGTCTCGGAATCCTCCTGCTTCACCGCCTCCGGTGCCGGGTCGGGCTGGGCGCGCGGGGGCGTGGAACCGCCTTCGAGGGCGGGCGAGGAGTGGCGGTAGGCGCGGATCGCGTCCATGACCTGGTCAACGGTGGAACCGGGCCAGGAACAGTGGAAGACCGGGTTGAGCGGAGGGCTGGTCTCGGTGATGAGCCCGTCCTCCTCGATGACGCAGCTTCCGCCGAGCGGCCAACGGCCCAGGATCACCGCCGTGACACCGCGGCGCTGTCCGTGCAGCAGCAGCCCGGAGAGCGCGGTCTCGTGCCGGGGGTCGGGCGCGGCCACCAGGGCCAGGGGAGGACGCCGCTCGTCGGTCTCCTCGTGCAGCTCGCGTTGGAGGACCGTGAGCGCCTCCTCCATCGTCCCGACCATCCGCACCGTGTCGCAGGGGTGCGAGCGCAACAGGTCGCGCCCCTCCTCCCCCATCACACGGATCGCGTCCACCTCGGTGAGCAGCACGCGCACGGCGTCGTGGTCGAGGCGGTCGAGCGCGTTGACGATCAGGCGGCGGGCGGCGCCGACGGAACCCGGTCCGGTGATCCCGAGCCCCGGCACGTGGTCGAGTTCCACCGTCACCCGCTCGTCGATGTCCTCCTTCGGGGTGGGCCGGGGCGGCGGTGCGGTCAGGGCCAGGCGGCGGGGCGCCCCCGACAGGCGGGGCAGGCTCAGGCTCACCCGGGGAACGCGGACGCCGCGCTTGCCCAACAGGTATCCGCCGGTCAGCCCCGCGAAGGCGACCGCGCCGGTGACGGCGCCGTCGGGGATCTCCACGACCAGAACCCCGCCGCCGTCCTCGGCCTCCACCGGGTCGGTCTCCCCGCCCCCGGCACCGGGATCCCCGGTACCGGCGTCGGAGTCCTCGGCCTCGGCGGCCGCCGTCGAGGGCTGGACCGGGGTCGGCCGTTGGGGGACGACGGTGTAGGCGACCTCGACCCTGCGCTGGGCCGCGGCTCCCCCGTCGCGGGGTTCGCCCGAACCCACGCCGTTCACCTCGACATCCGGAGCGTCCTCCCCCAGGGTCTCGGTGAGGTGGTCGGCGACCGACCGCGCCCTGAGCTCGGACAGCTCCATGTTGACCGACGCGCTCCCGCTGGGGTCGGTGTGACCGGTGATCCGGACGACCGCGTCGGGGTCCCCGTGGGCGGCGATCAACTCCGCGACGGGCACCAGGTCCTCGCGCATCTGGTCGGTGAGCTCGGCCGAGTTGATCGCGAAGCCCGCGACCGTACGCACCCGCTCGACGGCCTGTCCCGGGGACTCCTCCACCGGTGCGGAGGTCCCGCCGGCGTCCTCGGCGGCGGTGTCCCCGTCCGCCTCCCCCTCCCGCTGTTCCGGGGAGGGAGCGGTGTCGGCGAACGCGGTGGCCGGGGCCACCGCCACGGTGCCCACGGCGGCGGCCGCGACGACCTGGAGGGGCCCCAGGGGGCGCAGCCTCCGGGGGGCACCGCGCAGACGGGCGACCGCCTCGACGGCCAGGCCCGCCGTGTACAGGCCCCACAGCGCCCACAGGGCGATGGTCAGCAGTGCGACGGGCACGCCCGGCGGCAGTCGCCAGCCGCGCAGGTGGGCCGCGGCCACGGCCCACGACCCGGGCGTCTCGGGCCAGGGCAGGTGCCATATGAGGAGGTAGGGGATACCGGCCAGGACGGTCGCGGCGAGGAGGACCGCGCTCAGCCTTCGGATGTGGGTCATGTCCGCCTCACTGGAGCTGGGTCGTGTTCTCTGGAGTCGTTCCGTGATCGTGGGCTGGCGGGATACGCCGCTGGTGTGGCCGCGGTGACCCCACCCCGGTCCGGTGAACCCTTCCGTTCATCGCGCCAGCGCCCCGGTACCGGCTCCCGTCGTGCTCATGACGTCCGCGGAACGCGGCCGGACCGCGCCGCACGCCACGTCCTGCTGTGGAGGAGCGGTCCCCGTGACACGGCACCGCCGGGTCCGCGGGGGACGCGCGGTGGGGGCGACGGCCGCCGGGGGCGGTTCCGCCAACGGGGACGAAGGCATGGGCGGGCCCTCCCTAGGGGATCGGCTGGGTGTGGGGACTGGCGGTCGCCGTGGCGTCGACCGTGGTCGTGCCCAGCGGCACCAGGGAGAAGGAGTAGGTCACCGAGCAGGTCACGGTGACCGTGTCACCGCTGACCTCGACCGTCCCCGTCGCGCCCGCGTCGCCCAGGAAGGACCGCGCGGCGGCTGCCGCCGCCGAGGGGGCCAGGCGTACNGTCCGCCCCCTCCCGGTAGGCGGCCCAGTCCAACTGCTGGACGCCCGCCCGCGCGGCCTCCTGGGCGAGGACGGCCGCCTCGTCGCGCGCGCCCAGCAGTCCTCCGCCGTCGACCACCAGCCCCAGACACAGCAGGAAGGCCGACGCCAGGACGGCGACGAACGCCGTGGTCTGTCCCCCGTCGTCGGTCGCGTCGACGGCGTCGGTGGTGTCGTCCGTTCCGCTCACGCCCGCCCCCTGAAGGTGTCCACGACGACCGTCGCGCTCCCCGAGACCGTGTAGGAACCCGGGACGCCGAGTCCGGTGAGGCCGCTCAGGTCGACACGGCACTCGACCACCGCGGTGACCGCGCCGCCCGGGTCCAGTCCGCCGTGGTCCAGTGTGACGGTGTGGTCGCCGCAGCCCAGGCCGTGCTCGGCCAGAGAGCGTGCGGCCGTGCCCTCGGCGGCGGCCACGGCCGCGGGCACGGTGCGCGCCAGGGAGGCGGCACGCGCGGCGGAGTGGGCCACCTCGTCGGCGGTGGAACGCGCGTCCACCACCCTCCCGGCCAGCACCATGAGCAGTGCGAACGCCAGGAGGCCGGGGGTGAGCACCGCCAGTTCCACCGACGCGGACCCACGGTCTCCGTTCCGGGGTCTCACGGGGCGGCCTCCAGGGGAACGAACCGCTCCACGGGGACGGACGCCTCGTGCCCCACGGGCCAGCTGAACCCGGGGATGAGGCTGGGCACCTCCGCGCTCACCACGACGCGCACCTCCTCGGTTCCCCGGTCGACGGAGACGTCGAGACCGGACAGCATCGAGCCGCCGAACCCCTCCGCGACCGACGTGCCGCCGCCCGCCGTGCGCGACTGCTCGGCGGTCCTGCGCGCGATGTCGGCGGCCACGTGGTCGCCGTGCATCCACAGGGCGGTCTGGATGACGAGCAGGACCAGGAGCAGGAGGAGGGGCGTGGCCACGGCCAGTTCGGCGCTGCCCCGGTCGTCGCGGGGAGGGCGCACCGTCAGCCTGCCTTGATCTGCTCGATCTCGGTCTCCACCCGGCCACCGATGGCGAGGGCGAGCGCGACGGCGAGGCCGACCAGGGCCGCGGTGATGATGACCGTCTCGGTCGAGTAGCCGTCGTCCCTCCTGCTGAGCAGCAGTGAGCTGAGGTAGGCGGTGATGCGCCGCATCGGGGTTCTCCAGGGTGTGTCGGGCGTTCATGCGTTGAACAGGATGTGGCTCATCGCCGGGTATCCCAGCAGGGCGAGGAACCCGGCGAAGAGCAGGACCACCGGCAGGCTCATCCGCTCGGTGGCGGACTGGGCCTCGGCCTCCATCTCGGACAGGAACTGGGTACGCAGTGTCCTGCTCTTGGCCGCCAGCGAACCGCGGATGCGCGCGCCGTCGGCTCCGGCGAG
>NZ_ANAX01000073.1 GCF_000341065.1 Nocardiopsis halotolerans DSM 44410
TCGGCGAACTCGGGGGTGTCGTAGCGTTCGCCGAGGTCGCGCAGCGCCGTCCAGGGCGGCTCCCGCCGGAGCGCGGCCTCGCGCAGGCTCTCGCGGATGCGGCCCATGGCCCAACCGCCTCCCGCGGCCCCGGCGTCGGACAGGGCGCCGTTGACCCCCGCTCCCCCGGCCAGGGACACCACGACCAGGTCGGCGAAGCCCGCCAGGGCGTGCCGCATGAGCTCCCGGCGCCTGCCCGCCTCGTCGCGCAGGGAGAGGTCGGGGGCGAACCAGGTGACCAGGGCGAAGACCACCCACATCGCTCCGGCGACGGTGGCGGACGGCAGGGCCCCGGCCAGGGCGAACACACCGCCCAGCAGCGGCGGGAGGACCAGCCCCAGCAGCAGGCCGGTGCACTTCTCGGCGAGGTAGGAGCCGGGGTCGCGTTCGCACACGCGCAGGTCGCGGCGGGCACGGGGACCGGGAAGCCCCAGTCCCTCCAGGACCGGGACCCCGACCCGTCCCAGGCGGGTCAGCGTCCTGACGTCCGGCTCCGCGACGCGGGTGTCACGGGGCGGTGGCGGGGCGTTCAGGCGCTCGGCCAGCGTGGGCCCGGCCCAGCGGGAGGCCAACACCGCCCACACGGCCAGGCCCAGGGCGGCCCCCGCGCACGCGGAGATCAGGACGGGGGTCATCGTGCGGCCTCCGCTGTGCGTTCGGGGGCGGGTGAGAGCACCCGTGGCCCCAGGGTGAATCGGGACATACGGACCAGCCAGACCAGGGCGACCGCCCACACCACGCCGATACCCGCGAGCACCACCTGGCCGAGGAGACCGTCGAAGGGCTCCAGGTAGCCGGGGTTGAACAGCAGCAGGAACACGGACATCCCCAGGGTCGTGCCGATGATGATCCGCGCGGAGGTGCGCAGGCGGGCCCGGGTCGCCGCCACCCGCACGAGCATCGCCGCCTGTTCGCGGGCGGCCTCGGACAGGGTTCCCAGCAGGACCCCCAGGTCGGTGGCGTGCCGGGTCGCGGCGGTGCCCAGGGCCGCGGCGACCAGGTCGGCGGTGGGGTTGTCGACCTCGTCGGCGAAGGAGCGCATGGCGTCCCGCGCGGGACGGCCCGACCGCAGCCGCTCGGCGAGGCGGGTGACCGGACCGCGCACGGGTTCGGGTGCGATGGGGACCGTGGCGGCGACGGCCTGGTGCAGCCCCGACGCCCCGGCCATCAGGTCGCGCAGCATCTCCGCCCAGGCCGCGACGGCCTCCACCCCGGCCACCTGTTCCTGGTGTCTGCGGTCGGGTCCCAGGACGGCGGGGAGCCACCAGCAGCCCGCGGCGGCGAGCGCTCCGGCCACCG
>NZ_ANAX01000074.1 GCF_000341065.1 Nocardiopsis halotolerans DSM 44410
GGGTCGCACGCCACCGCGGGTTCCGGGGCGCGGCGGAGGGCGCCAGCACCGCCAGGGCCAACCACAGGCCCGCGCCGACCAGGGCCCCGCATGCGGCGAGGAGCGGCACGACGGTCACGACGTCCACCCCACCGCGTCGGGGTTCAGCAGGGCGGTGTCGAACCCGGCCTCGGCGAGGGCGTCGAGCGTGTCGGGGCTGGGCGGCGCCGCCGGGAGCGGACCGCCGCGCCCGCGCCGGTAGATCTCGTTGGACACCACGTTGCGCCCCTCGGCGCCCACGACCTCGCGCACGCTCGTGACCGTCCGCCCACCGGTGGGCAGGGCCGACACGTGCACGACCAGGTGCACGGCCGCGGCCACCAGCGACGCGGTGGCCTCCAGGGGCAGTCGTTCGGCGGACTGGGCGGCGTAGGCGCCCAGTTTGGTGAAGGCCCCGGCGGAGTTCGCGGCGTGCAGGGTGGTGAGGCTGCCGTCGTTGCCCTGGCTCATCGCGTTGAGCAGCGGAACGGTCTCGTGCCCGCGCGTCTCGCCGACGATGACGCGGTCGGGCGACATGCGCAGGGCGGTGCGCACCAGGTCGGCGATGGTGATCTCGCCGACGCCCTCGACGTTGGCCGGGCGGGCCTGGAGGGCGACGCAGTCGGGGTGGGCCTCGCGGTCGCGGTCCAGTCCGAGTTCGAAGACGTCCTCGATGGTGACGAGCCGTTCCTCGGGCGGGATCTCCGCGGCCAGTGCCCGCAGCAGGGTGGTCTTGCCCGCGCCCGTGCCCCCGGTGACGACCATGTTGCGTCGGGAGCGCACCCCCGCCCGCAGCATGGCCACCAGGGTGTCGTCGATCGTGCCCAGTTCCCGGAGCCGGTCGAGGGTGGTGCTGCCGTACCTGTGGCGGCGGG
>NZ_ANAX01000075.1 GCF_000341065.1 Nocardiopsis halotolerans DSM 44410
CACCGCGGGCTGCCGGGAGACCTCCATGACGGCGTTCAGGCGCTCGCCCCCGGGCAGCTGCATGTCGAGGATGGGCGCGCCCGGGTCGAAGCGCCGCTCACCCGTGGTGGACTCGGCGGCCAGCCGCCGGACCAGGGCGACGACCTCCTCCGGGTCGTCGAAGAGGGAGTCGTACCGCTCGCGTCCTCCGTCGGCTCGGCGCACCCACACGTGGACGCCGTTGATGTTGATGTTCTCGATCCCGGAGTCGTCCAGGAGGGGCTGGAGCGGGCCGAGCCCGCACACCCGGGCGAGGGCTCCGGCCGCCACGGACGCCTCCGTGGCGGCGTCGAGCACGCTCCGGCCCTCGGTCAGGGCCCGTCCCGCCTCCTCGTCGAGGATCCTGGCGATGACACGTTCGGCCCTGGCCCGGTACTCCTCGGGTGAGTCCTCGGGTTCGCCGCGCGTCTCCTCGCTCAGTCGCCGGGTCGCCTCGGCTGCGGTCCACCCGACCCGTTCGCCCACGAACCGGGCCCGGTCGGTGTCCAGGAAGAGGCCGTCGGTGATGTCTCCGACGTCGTGTCCGGAGCTCATGCGGTGGCTCCCGTCGTCTCGGGTCGGGGCTGCGGGGAGGGCGCGGCGTCGGCGGCGAGGTCGCCCGCCAGACGTGCGGCGGCCCGCAGGAACGGCCGACGGTGGGGTTTGCGCGGGTTGGCCTCGCCGCGCAGGAACGCCGTGGAGCGGGGGTCGTCGGGGAACCGCCCCCACACGTCGGGGCCCAGTGCGTCCCTGACCTCGCGGACGCCCCCGCTGCCGCCGCTGACCACGGTCCGCAGGGTCGGGAGGGTCTGGCGGAGAGCCTCGGAGGCCTCCTTGGCGCGGCGCAGCTGGGCGAGGTCGTCGGACACGACCAGGAGGGCCGTGTCCGCACGCGCGGCCAGGTCGGAGGCGGCCGAACCGGGGCCCAGGCGGCCGAGGTCCAGCACGACCGCGGGGCCGTCCCCCGAGGTGAGCGCGGCGGGGTTCTGGGCGAGGAGGCGCACCACTCCCCCCGCCCGGTCGGCCGTGACGGGGGCCGGGCACACGGCCAGCCCTCCCGGGAGGGTCTGGGTGTGGGCGCCCAGGTCGGCGCCGGAGGAACCGCCGTGCCGGACGGCGGCGGCCAGTCCGGTCAGCCCGGGGTCGGGGGGCAGGTGCCGCCACGTGGCGACGTCCCCGCCTGAGGCGTCGGCCTCGACCAGGACGGCCCCGGCCCCGCCCGGCCAGACCGCGGCCACCGCCATGGCCGCGCAGGTGACACCGGGGGACCCGCTCAGGGAGAAGAGCGCCACGGTGCGGGACATCAGACTCCTCCCCGAGGGTTGACCCGGACCACGCTGACGCGCTCGGCCGCGGCGGCCGAGGCGATGTCGGCGGCGTCGGTGGAGGAGACGAGGAGTTCGAGCGCGACCGAACCGTCGTCGGCGGTGGCCTCGACGCTCCGTACGAAGGCGCGGTGGGCCTGGACCCCGGTGTCGGCGCCCTCCTCGGCGGTGACCACCACGGAGACGGAGGCCCCCGCGCTCAGGGAGGCGGGGAAACGGCCGGGGCGCAGGGCCACGCCGACCACGGCGGAGTCCCGCTCGGGGAAGGCCGCCTCGGTGCCCAGGGCCTCCTCGGGGAGGACGCCGCCCTCGGTGACCGGGACGGTGAGGGTACGGCCGACCGTGTCCTCCAGGCGTTCGGCGCCGACGAAGGAGACGCCCTCGGAGACGGAGATCCGCGCGACCCTCAGGTCGTCGGCGGACACCACGTGTCCGGCGGGCAGGTCGGCGGCGGCGACGAGCACCCCCTGGCGTTCGTCCAGCCGCTCCAGGGCCGTGACCCCGCCCAGGGCGCCCACGGCCATGAGGACCAGGGCGAGGGCCAGCCACCGCCACCGCCGGGGGCCGCCGCCCGTGAGCCGCAGCGGAGGCGTGTCCCGCGCCCGCGGAGGCGTCTCGGGTGCCGGTGCCGTCTTCGTGTCCACCACGTCTGTCGTCTTCTTTCGCTGTTATCGGGGGTCCGTGTCGGTGACCAGGCCCTGGGACTCGACCACCTGGAGTTCGACCCGCGAGGTCGTGGTGACCGGGTCGAGTTCGCCCGCCTCGTCGCCCGCCTCCCCGTCGGAGAGCTCCCAGCCCACGTCCCAGCCGACCTCGACGGTGACGGTGTGGGTGCCGTCGGGCTGGGTGTCGGAGGGAAGGGTGTAGACGTGGCCGCAGTCGGGGGAGGCCTCGGCGGGGTCGTGCACGGCCGGGTCGAAGGGGGTTCCGGGGCCCTCGCAGCGGACCCGCGTGCCGTCGCCCAGGTCCCAGACGGTGAAGGTCGGAGTGGCGGTGACGGTGAGGGACCAGCCCGGGACCTCGGCGGAGGCCTCGGCCGCCTCCCACTCCTGGGACTCCAGCCACAGCCACACGGGGGTGTTGACCAGGATCAGGGAGTCGCTACCCGGGGAGGTCCCGATCGTGGGCCGGGGCAGTTCGAAGGAGTCCATGGACTCCTGGATGAGGGTGACCGGGTCGGTGGGGGTCTCGCCCTCGTCCTCCCCCTCGTAGTCGATGGACTCCCAGTCGATCGCGTCCCAGTCCACCTGGGACCAGTCGATGGCGTCCCAGTCGATGGCGCTCCAGTCGACGTCACCGGTGGAGCCGCCCGAACCGCCGGAACCGTCCGAGTCCCCGGAGTCGTCGGAGCCGCCGGAGCCGGACCGGCCGCCCTGGGTCTGCGCCCAGCGCAGCAGGATCGAGCAACCGGCCCCGCCCGAACTGCCGCACTCGACCTGCCTGAGGAAGGAACCTTCATCGGCGTGCGCCGGGATGGCCGCTCCGGCCGCCACCAGGGTCAGTACCGCGGTCGCCGCCGCCGGCCGCATGGGTCTCAACATGATCCCGCTTCCCAGATCCGTAGGTCGGACACGCGCCAGGCGAGCCCGTCGTGAATGAGCGTGGCGTCAACGCGGCGCGGGCCCTCCCCGGAGGAGGAGCCCACACCGAAGTTCCAGTCGGAGTCGTCGAGGCAGTCCTCGACCGTCGCGCGGTCGGGTCCCTCGACCACCACGCTGGGGTCGAGGACGGGTTCCCCGGTGACCTCGGCCCCCGAGGCGCGGGCGCCCTCCAGGGCGGCGTCCATGAGCGCGAGCGCACCGTCCACCGCGTGGTCCTCCAGTTCGGCGGGGACCTCGCCGCCCTCGTGGGAGGCGGCCACGACCGTGTCCCACATCCCCGTGTAGGCGGCGAGCGCGGCGGCCTCCTCGTCGGTCCGGTGAGGGTCCGACGGCCGCGGCGAGGCCGTCGCCCCCGCGCCCCCGTTCTCCGGGGACGCGTTCCCGGGGGCCGCGCAGCCCGCCGCCAGGGCGAGGGCCGCGCAGCCTCCCGCGGCCACGACCGCGCGCCGGACGACGCCGTTCCTTCTCACGGCTCTCGTCATCGGTGCGTTCTCCACGGGCGCGGAAAGGGGGAATGAGGCATGGCGAAATCGACCCGGGTGCGCGGGTCCTTTTCCTTCCGACGAGTGGCGGGAGCGGTCTCCTACGTCCGAAAGGTCACGGGACCGGGGGAAGGCCGTTGAGCGGGCGGATGGGGAACCGCTGCTCCCGTCCGGGTTCCGGTCCGCCGGGCGGCGGGCGCGACCTGGAGCCGCGCGAGGCGGAGCCCTCCGCCTGTCCGAAACCACGTGGTATTGGATGCGTTTTTCGTGTCTTCGCGTGAGCTTATAGAGAAGTCGCCTTCCATAACAACCCCTCGGCCCTCCCTTTGACTGTGATCAAGTCGACCTTCCGGGTCTCGGACGCGGACAGGACACACACCCGAAGCGCATTGACAAACGCACGTGGAACAACACTTGAACTGGGATCACGAACGTGACCGGGATCAATGCCGACGACGGCGGATCGGCTGCTCACCGAGCCCGCCGCACGGTCGGACAACACACACCCGGTGGCATTACGCCCCGATCCCCGCGCTCATTTGAGCGGTGTATCGGCTTCTTCAGGCGGAAGGCGTCCCGACCGGAGGAGAACCGCATGCGAATGCTCCACGCCGGCCAAAGGAAACCATGGGGAAATGATGGCGGGACCGCACGTCGGGAGCCCGAGGTCCGTCACTGAACCTGCTGGGACAGCCCGGGAAGCGGAGTGATGTCAGCCCCGGAGGAGATCCACGGTCAAGCCTCTTACCACATGAACGAGGCACACAAAGCGACATACGAGGACGAGAACGTAAACACAAGAACAACTACTTCCATACCAGGGCGAGCCGATGCTACCTTCGTGCTTCTTGCGTAGCAACCCCACACGCGGACAAGGAATCGCGCATGCTGTTCGACCACACCATGCCCGAGTCCACACGCGACG
>NZ_ANAX01000076.1 GCF_000341065.1 Nocardiopsis halotolerans DSM 44410
TCTCCATACTTCTTATTATAAGCGAGGCGGCGCCATTCAGCCAGCAATTCCCACCCCAACCCTGATCTTTTTCTCGCCTTTCCTTTCTCGAGGAAAAGCTTCCCGGTAAAGCACACTTTCGGGCATCCGAAAAAGGCCACCCGGAAAGGGCGGCCGGAAAGCGTGTCCGGGATGTGTTGTTGTCGTGGGTGTCGGCGCAGTAGGGCCCAGCCTTTTGCGAACAGCGAGCGTTGGTCGCCCTCCGGTGGTCGCTCCTGCCGTTGGTGCTGCTTTTCGCAGGAGCGGCCCACCACCCGCGAACCTCAGGCGTTGGTCGCCCTCCGGTGGTCGCTCTCGCCGTTGGTGCCGACGTCGCGCACCCGCACCCTCAGCGGCCTGGGCGTTGACAGGGAACGGACATGGCCCGCCTGCCGTTGG
>NZ_ANAX01000077.1 GCF_000341065.1 Nocardiopsis halotolerans DSM 44410
GACCCGATGACGGCCCCTCCCTACCCCTCAATTCCTTATTGCCTCCCAGGGAACCCCCGAATCCCCGTCGAACCTTCACCCACGGGACTTATCGAGCATTCATTCCTGAGAACCTAATTCAGACTCTTGGATTCCGGAGCTCCGCACTCCGAGATCTGCGTTCCGAGTTCCCGGAACACGGACTTCCATCCCTCTATCCACTCCTCTGGGAGATTGTGGGTATGCCAAAGCGCGCAGGGGTGGGATCCCCCCTATTTCCAGGAAACCATCACGATCCCACCCCGGGACAGCCCCAACCACCGCCTGTGGAAAACCCGACCGTCCGTCACCTCGGACACTGCTAGGCGGTACCAAGCGCCGCCAGACACCATCCAGCACCGCCAGACACCATCGGGCACGGCACCCAACAGTTCCGCTATGTGGCAGGCGAGCCGGGTGGTGGGAATGCGGCCCGGTGGGAGTGGGAGTTGTGGCGGTCCCGCCTGATCCAGTGCGGGCGGTTGCGGGCGAGGACGGGGACTTCACGCATACGTGGCTGAGGGCTGAGAATGCACCGGATGTTCCGGCCCGGGTACTGGGCGGGACCGAGAGCACGCGTCTAGGGTGGCGGGCGTGACACGATCATCGGAGAGCCTCACCCCGGAACTGCACGACTACGTCGTCGACCACAGCGAACCCGTCGACGACGTCCTCGCAGACCTGGCCAAGGAGACCGCACGGCTGTTCCCCGACCACCGAGGCATGCAGATCGGCCCCGAACAGGGCACCTTCACCACGCTGCTGACCCGTGCCTGCGGGGCACGCGACGCGGTGGAGATCGGCACCTTCACCGGCTACTCGTCGATCTGCTTCGCGCGCGGCCTGCCCGAGGACGGCCACCTGTTGGCCCTGGACATCAGCGAGGAGTGGACCTCCGTCGCCCGGCGTTACTGGGAGCGCGCGGGGGTCGCCGACAGGATCACCCTCCGGATCGGTCCCGCCCTGGAGTCCCTGCGGTCGCTCCCCGAGGACACCCGGTTCGACCTGGCCTTCCTGGACGCCGACAAGGAGGGTTACGTCGACTACTGGGAGGAACTGGTCCCGCGCATGCGCCCGGGCGGGCTGCTCCTGGCCGACAACACCCTCTCGCACGGGCGCGTGGTGGATCCCACGGCCACGTCCCCGGCCGTTCGGGGGATCCGCGACTTCAACGACCGGCTGGTCGCCGACGACCGGGTCACCCAGGTACTGCTGCCCATCGGCGACGGCCTCACCCTCGCGCGCAGGAACTGACCCCGGGAGCTGACCCACGGGAGCCGCCCCCGGGCCCGCCGCTGAGGCCCGTCCCCGGGGACCCCTGCCCCGGGAGTTGTCCACAGGAGGGAACTTTCCCCGACGAAGAGCGCCCGCCTTCGGTAATGTCCGGTGCCATGCGCCTGCTGCACACCTCGGACTGGCACCTGGGTCGCTCCTTCCACCGGGAGAACCTCATCGACGCCCAGGCCACCTTCCTCGACCACCTCGTCGACACCATCCACGAACACCGGATCGACGTCGTGGTCGTGGCAGGTGACCTCTACGACCGCGCGCTCCCCCCGGTGGACGCCGTCCGGCTGTTCGACCGGGCCCTCGGCAGGATCCGCTCCACCGGGGCCCGCGCCGTCCTGATCAGCGGCAACCACGACTCGATGGCGCGGATGTCCTTCGCCACCGGCCTCATCGACGCCTCCGGCGTCCACCTGCGCAGTTCCCTGGACGGGGTCGACACCCCCGTCCTCATCGACGACGAGCACGGCCCCGTCGCCTTCTACTGCCTCCCCTACCTCGAACCGGAGATCGCCCGCCACCACTGGGACCTGCCCGAACGGGGCCACGCCGCGGCCATCGGGCACGCCATGGACCTGGTCCGCGCCGACCTCGCCGAACGCCCCGGCACCCGTTCGGTCGTCCTCTCGCACGCCTTCGTCACCGGCGGCGAGCCCTCCGACAGCGAACGCGACATCTCCGTGGGCGGCGCCTCCCACGTCCCCGTCGGGGTCTACGACGGGGTCGACTACGTCGCCCTGGGCCACCTGCACGGACGGCAGTCCATCACCCCGTCCGTGCGCTATCCGGGCAGTCCGCTCGCCTACTCCTTCTCCGAGGAGCGCCACGTCAAGGGCTACTGGGTGGTGGACCTGGACGCCGACGGCCTCGCGGGCGCCGAGTTCGTCGAGGCGCCCGTCCCCCGGCCGGTCGCCCGGATCCGCGGCCGGATCGAGGACCTGCTCACCCTTCCCGAGTGGGAGGCCTACACCGGCCACTGGCTCCAGGTCACCCTCACCGACCCCCGTCGTCCCGCACATCCCATGGACCGGCTGCGTGAACGCTTCCCCCACACCCTGGTCCTGGAGTTCGCCCCCGAGGGCGGCACCCCCGACACCCGCCCGGTCGCCGCGTCCGTCGCCGACCGCAGCGAGCGCCAGGTGGTGGCCGACTTCGTGGAGTGGGCCCGGGGCACCCCCGCCACCCCCGAGGAGGAGGCCCTCGTGAACACCGCCGTCGAACAGGTCCGGCTCCAGGAGGGGACGCGCTGATGCGGCTGCACACCCTCACCATCGAGGCGTTCGGCCCCTTCGCGGGCACCGCGGAGGTGGACTTCGACCGACTCAGCGCGGGCGGCCTCTTCCTCATCCACGGGCCCACCGGCGCGGGCAAGACCTCCGTGCTGGACGCGGTGTGCTTCGCCCTGTACGGCAACGTGCCGGGGGCCCGCGGCAAGGACCGTTCCCCCAAGAGCGACCACGCGCCGCCGGAGCGGCTGCCCCGGGTCACCCTGGAGTTCACCGTCGGGGGCCGCCGCGTCCGTATCGAACGCAGTCCCCGCTGGGAGCGCCCCAAGAAGCGCGGGACCGGCACCAAGGTGGAGAACGCCAAGGTCCTCGTCCAGGAGCACGTCAACGGCAGGTGGGAGGGGATCACAAACCGCCCAGACGAGGCCGGGCAGTTCGTCGGCGACCTGGTCGGGCTCACCCTCGAACAGTTCTGCCAGACCGCCATGCTGCCCCAGGGTGACTTCGCCCGGTTCCTGCGCGCGAAGTCCGACGAGCGGCGCGACTCCCTGGAGCGGATCTTCAACACCCGGATGTTCCGGGACGTGGAGGAGTGGCTGCGGGGGCACGCCAACAGACTGCGTCACGAGGTGGACACGGCCGACGCGCAGGTGCGCGCGGTCGCGGGACGGATCGCCGAGGCCGGCCGCTCCCAGGCCCCCGACCTGCCCGAGGAGCTGTCTGCGTGGGCCGCCGACCTGGCCTCCGTGACCACCGCCACCTCCCGCGACGCCGAACACGTGGCCGCGGGGCTCACGGAGGCCCGTGAGGAGGCGCGGCGGCTCCTGGCCGAAGGGCGTGAGCTGCGCGCCCGACAGGATCGGC
>NZ_ANAX01000078.1:0-22397 GCF_000341065.1 Nocardiopsis halotolerans DSM 44410
AGCTGGACGAGCACACCGCGTGGCGGGCGGGGATCGACGGCCAGCTCGACGCGGCCGAGCGCGCCGAGTCGGTGCTGCCGTTCCTGCGCGCCCGCGACAACCGACGCGTCGAACTGGACAAGGCCGAACTGGCCGTCACCGACCACCTGGAACTGGTCGGCGGCCTGCTCGACACCTCCGCCCTGGTCACCCCCGAGCCCGGTGGTCTCGACCAGCGGGACCGGCCACAGGAGGTGCTGCTCGCCGCCGAACGGGAACGCCGGGACGAGCTGGCCCGTCTGGACGCGCTGCGCGCGGACGCCGAGCGTCTCCGGACCCTGCACCGGGAGGTCACCGGACTGGACCGGCGGATCGCCACCTGCCGCGCCGACGCCGAGGAGGTCCGTGAACGCGTCGCCGCCCTGCCACCCCGGATGGACACGCTCACCGGGGAGCTCCGGCGCGCCCGTGAACAGGCGGGTCTGGTCGACGCCGCCCAGGTCGCGCTGGACACCGCCGAGCGCCGCCGCGAGGCCGCACGGGAGTACGTCCGGCTCGACGGGGAACTGGACTTGGCCGAGGAGCGGCGCCGCGCCGCGGTCGACGCCGCCCAGGCCGCACGCGACCGCGCCCAGGAGTTGCACGAACGGCGGATCAACCACATGGCCGCCGAACTGGCCGGCGAACTGGCCGACGGCGAACCGTGCGCGGTGTGCGGTTCACCGGAGCATCCCGCCCCCGCCCGGCCCACGGCCGAGGGACTGGTGTCCGCCGACGAGGAGCGGGCCGCCCGGACCGCCGCCGACACGGCCGTCACCCGCCGTACCGAGTCCGAGAACGCGGCGACGGCCCTGCGAGAGCGCCGCACGGCCGTCGGGGAGCGGGCCGAGGGGCGCACCGTGGAGTCCGCGGACGAGGAGGTCGCCTCCCGCGCCCGCGAGCTGTCCGAGGCCCGCGCCGCCGCCCGCGAGACGCACCGCTTGGAGGAGGGCCTGGCCCAGCTGACCGAGGAACTGGAGCGCGCCCGTGTCCGTGAGGGCGAACTGGCCCGTGAGGAGGCCGAACTGGTCGCCCGTCGGGCCGAGTGCGCCAAGGAGCACGGAAGGCTGACCGCGCTGCTGGACCGGGCGCGCGGGGACGATCCGGGGTTGGACGAGCGGTTCGCCAGGCTGGGCGGCGAGGCCGACCTGCTGCGCGCCGCGGCCGAGGCCGCCGTCACCCGCGACCGCGCGGCCGAGGAACTGCGCGCCGCCGTCGCCGAGGCCGAGCTGCACCGGGCCGACGCCGGGTTCGCCGACGAGGCCGGGGTGTGGGAGGCCGCCCTGGAGGAGGGGCGCAGGCGCGCGCTGCGCGAGCGTGCGCGGTCCCACGACGACGCGCTGGCCACCGTGAGGGCCGCACTGGCCGATCCGGAGCTGGTCGCGGCGGGGGAACGGCCCGCCCCGGACCTGGAGGCGCTGGCCGACGGGGAACGGCTCGCCTCGGACGCCGCCGACCGCGCGGTGGCCTGGCGGAGCATGCTGGAGGAGCGGGCGCGTCGGCTCACCGCCCTGCGCGGGGAGCTCGTCCAGCGGTTGACGGACTGCGAACCGGCGCTGCGCCGCTACACGGTGGCCGAGGGCCTGCGCGGCCTGGCGGCGGGGACCTCCCCCGACAACACCGACCACGTGCGTCTGTCCGCGTACGTGCTGGCCTCGCGCCTGGAACGGGTGGTGGCCGCCGCCAACGACCGGCTGGTGACGATGTCGGACGGCCGGTACGAGCTGCGGTACACGGTGGACAAGGCCGCCGGGGACGGGCGCGCGCGTTCGGCCGGTGGTCTGGGCATGCGGGTGGTCGACGCCTGGACGGGTGTGGAGCGCGACCCGGCCACGCTCTCGGGCGGGGAGACGTTCTTCAGCTCGCTGGCGTTGGCGCTGGGTCTGGGCGACGTGGCCAGCGCGGAGGCGGGCGGCGCCGACATCGACACGCTGTTCGTGGACGAGGGGTTCGGCACCCTGGACGAGGACACCCTGGAGGAGGTGCTGGACGTGCTGGACCGGCTGCGGGACGGTGGCCGCGCCGTCGGTGTGGTGAGTCACGTCGCCGACCTGCGGCAACGCGTGTCCACCCGGTTGAGGGTGGTCAAGAGCGCGTCGGGTTCGCGGGTGGAGCACGTGGGCTGACCGCGCACGCCCGCCCCGGATCCGGCCACCCCAGGGGCGGTGCGACAATGACATGCGTGAATTCGCTGGTCAACATCGCCGTGTTCGGAATCGTGGGCGCCATCATGATGGCGGCCCTCCTCGGTCTACTCCTCGTGCTCTCCGGGAGTTCGCGCGGGGCCTCGCCCCGGTCGCGGACGGCGTTCGGGGTCGCCTCCGTGGTACTGCTGGTGGCGCTTCCCACGCTGACCGCGGTCGCCACGCTGGCTGGCGGAGCGGGTTTCTGGGCGGCGTTCGCCACCGCCACCTGTGTCGTGGCCCTCATGTGCGCCGTGAACGTGGTGATGCTGCCCGCGGTGGCGCGCCGCCAGTCCTCGGGGGGCGGCCAGTCCGCGCTGTCCTCGTTCCGCCTGTCCCTGCCGGTCCTGGCCGTCCTCCTCCTGGTCTGCGTGGTCCTGGGACTGCTGGGCTCGTCCGTGGCCGCCCTCATCGCCCCCGCCTAGTCGCCCTGCCCCGACCCGAACGGGGCGAACCGGCGAACCCTTCCGCTCGCCGCGCCAGACCCCGTTCCGCGCGGAGCGTGCCCGTCGGGGTGGCGGGCGGGCGAGGCGCGGGCCCCGGGGAAACCGTCAGACGTCTCCCTCGGCGGCCCGGACCAGGGGGATCACCTCGGCCAGGGCGTCCCGGTAGGGCGCCTGTGTCACCACGTGGCTGAACCCGTACCTGTCACGGCGCTCCAGGAGGGTGTCCGCGATGCCCTGCGGGGTGCCCATCAACAGGTACGGGTTCTCCCACAGAGGTTCCTCCTCGGAGAACGTTCCGGGCCCCGCCTGCTCCAGGATCCGCGCGGCGGTCGCCTCCACGTCGTCGGTGACCGCCACCATCTGGATGAGCACGCTCGACTCGTACCCGCGCCCGGCGGCCCGTTCCCGGACCAGTTCCACCCGCCGGAGGGTCTCGGCCGAGTCCGCCACGGAGAACTCCCCCAGCCTGCGGCGCCGCCGCTGTGTGAGCCCGCTGAAACCCACGGTGTCGGCCCGTTCGGCGGCCATGGTCAGGGTCGCGGGCCCGTGTCCTCCGATCAGCAGCGGTGGCCGGGGGCGCTGCACCGGCTGGGGTTCCTGGCCGCCCTCGGCCAGCCTCCGGTCGAGTTCGTCCAGGGACGCGGCCAGGTTCGCGGTGCGCTCGGCGTGCGGCAGCCAGGGGATACCGGCGTCGTCGAACTCCGACTTCATGTGGCCCGAACCCAGACCCAGCTCGAAGCGTCCCCCCGACACCTGGTCGAGGGTGGCGACCTCTCTCGCCAGCAGCGCGGGGTTCCAGAACTCGTTGTTGAGCACGTAGGTGCCCAGTCGCAGGCGGCTGGTGGTCGCCGCGGCCGTGGCCAACCGGACGAACGGCGAGGCCGCCCCCAGGTGGTCGGCGGCGAGCAGGACGTCGAAGCCCTGCTCCTCGACGGTGCGGCAGACGTCGGCCCAGTCCCCGGGCTCCTCCGTGAGCATGTTGGTCCCGAAGCGGAATCTCCTCATACCGACGAGCCAACATCACCGCGTGCCCCGACGCCAGCGGCTCACGCCCTCAGAGCGTCACTTCCGCTCCTGGGCGAACGCCCGCGACGACGACGGGGGCGCACCGATCGGTGCGCCCCCGGTCCGGATCAGCCGCCGCTCCTGGCGGCGGTGTCCGGGTCGTCGTCCTCCGCCTCCGTGTCCGGCGCGCTCTCCCCAGGGTCCTCGCCGGTCTCCTCGCCGGTCCGCGGGGGCGCCTCCGCGGTCACCGTGCCCGTGGCCTGCCCCCGCGAGCGGCGGTCGAGTTCGGCCAGGTAGGCGTTGTAGGCGTCCATGTCGGCGTCGTCGGAGCCGCCGCGGCGGCTGTGCCGTTCCCGGCGGCGTTCCTGCTTCTCGTCGTCGCGCGACCACTGCCGGACCAGCGCGATCATGACCAGCGCGGTCGGGATCTCGCCCAGCGCCCAGGCCACGCCGCCGCCCTTGTACTGGTCCTCGGCCTGTCCCTCCAGCCACGGAATGTCGAACTGGCCGTAGTAGTCCATGGCCAGCGGCGCCGACTGCATCATGATCGTGATGCCGAAGAAGGCGTGGAAGCCCATCACCACCAGCAGCAGGAGGATGCGCAGCAGGAAGGGCACCTTCCTCGGTGCCGGGTCCACGCCCACGATGATCCAGTAGAAGAGGAAGCCCGCCAGGAGGAAGTGCACGCTCATGAACATGTGACCGAGGTGGTCGTTCATCAGCGTGGAGAACAGCGGGGTGAAGTACACCGCGTAGGGACCGAGCACGAACAGCGGGGCGGCGACCGCCGGATGCGTGACCACCTTGGAGAAGCGGCTGTTCAGGAACAGGTTCAGCCATTCCCGCGGCCCCCGGTCCCCGCGCCGCGCGGCGGGCCTGAGCGAACGCAGCGCCAGGGTGATCGGCGCGCCCAGCACCAGCAGGATCGGTGTGAGCATCGACAGCACCATGTGCTGGATCATGTGCGTGGAGAAGACCACCTTGGAGTAGGTGGCGAACCCGCTGAGCTGCATGGCGACGAGCGTCAGCAGCCCCGCCGCGAAGGCCACCGTGCGCCCGACGGGCCAGGAGTCGCCTCTGCGCAGCAGCCGGGCCACGGCGGCCGCGTAGAGTCCTCCGCCGCCCACCACGAGGACGATGAAGAACAGGTCGGGGCGCCACAGGGTGAGCAGCGTCCCGACGCTCATGGGCGGCGGGATGGGGAAGCCGAGGATGGCGGTGGCCGGTTCCACGGTGCTCTCCAGCGGCGGGGGCGGCGCGGTGCGCCCCAGACCGACGGACACACCGATGACGGCGGCCATGATGAGCACCTCGGCCACGGCCGCGCGCAGGAACAGCGGACGCCGGAACACGTCGCCCGCGGGCCCCTCCGGCGCGTCGTCCAGACGCCTGAAGACGAACTCGCGGTGCATGTAGCCGAACGCGCCCAGGACCGCGAACAGGATGACCTTGACCAGGATGATCAGCCCGTACTCGGTGGTGAGCAGGTCGCCGAGCGAGTACAGGCGGGCCAGCGCGCTGGCCGCGCCGCTGACGGCCACGCCGACGTAGGCCCACAGGGCCAGGCGGCTGAACCGGTTGGCCGCCACCGACGGGTCCTGCGCGCCCCGCCGCATCGCGTGGTAGGTGAGGGCGGCCAGACCGCCCACCCACACGCTGATGGACATGACGTGCAGGGCCAGGCCGGTCACGGCCAGTTCGTGCGCGCCGGAGGAGGCCGAGTGGCCGGTCAGCCCGGGCGGTGTGGTCGCGGCCAGGGCGAGGACGAGCAGCCACAGGGCGCCGGTGGCGGTGGTGGTCGTGCGGCCGAACAGGGCGATACCGGTCGTGAGCAGGACGACGAACATCAGCGCGATGCCGCCCGCGATCGATCCGGCGTAGGCCGTGACCTCGTCCACGCTGACCTGGCCGATCTGCCTGGCCAGGAACTCCGCGGCCTGGAAGTACAGGGTGAACACGGCCGCCACCGCCCAGACCAGGGCCGCCCAGGTGGCCGCGCGCACGTAGGAGGTCGCCTGCGGTGAGAGCGCGCCCTTGTGGGAGGGCAGCAGGACGGCCGCGAGCAGGAGCAGGCCGATGGCCACGACCGCGGAGGCGTCCATGGCGACCTTGGACAGCGGCAGGCCCCAGCGGACCGCCTCACCGGCGTCCGGCAGTCCGGGGATGACCTCGGGGAAGGCGGCACCGCCGAGGATCAGGGTGAGGCTCAGGGCGATCAGGCACAGAGCGCCCATGCCCACGGCGAGGAGCGGGAAGCGCCCCGTGCCCGGGGCGTCGTCATGGTGTTCCTGGAGGGGGGATCTCGGGTTCTGTGCGGGAGGAGCCACGTGCCACTCCGTCGTGATGTCGTTCAACTGGCTGGTCAGCGCCCTTGGCCGTGCGACCGCCCGACCGCCGTCCGGTCCTTTCCGGCAGGGGTCACGCACGGAGGAACACCTCGGTCAAGGTTAGTCGTTTACTACACAGTGTCGGACTTGGGCGGCCGTGATAACCCCCGCAAAGGCCCCCTTCACTCCGCGTGACCGGCAGCGGACCGCCGCGGCACCCCCTCCGCCTCTCCCCAGGGGCACGAACCCCGGAGCGGATCTCGCGTTCTCCCCTTGCGGAAGGGCGCTTCGCGATACGCTCGGGGCCCGGTCACGACGACGGCCCACCCCACCCTCGGCGTTCGACTCCCCTCTCGCGCCACGGTCCCCGTGGCACCTTCCAGCACACCCTCCCGTCGCGAGCGCAGTGAAGGGGACGGCGATAACCGTGTACGACAGTGTGGTCAGATCCCTCAGCGTGGTCACCCCGGAGGGGGTCCGACCCGCCTCCGTCGGGGTGCGCGACGGCCGGATCGAGGCCGTGGGCGACCACGGCGCGAACATGCCCGCGCGCGAGGTGACCGACCTCGGCGACGTGGCGCTCCTCCCCGGCGCGGTGGACGTCGGTACCGGCGTGCACGTGCCGGGGAGGGGCCTGGACGAGGCCTACCGCTCGGCGGGCACGTCCGCCCTGCGCGGCGGGGTGACCTGCCTGGTGGCCTCCCCCGCCCCGGCCCGGCCCGCCCTCACCCACGCGGACGCCCTCGGGGCGCACCGGCGCGCGGCGGCGCTCTCCCCCGTTCCGGTGCTGTTCCTGGGCGGGGTGACCGGAGGAACCGGACCGCTGGACCTGGCCGATCTCCAGGTGGCGGGCGCGGTGGCGTTCCACTGCTCGCTCTCGGACGGTGGCGCCCCGGACATGGCGGCGCTGGGCGACGCCCAGTTGCGCAAGGTGATGGCCGAGCTGGCGGCTCTGGACAGCGTGCTGCTGGTCCACGCCGAGGACGCCCGTGAGCTGGGGACGCCGCCGGTGTCCGCGGAGCACCGGCCGCCCCGGGCGGAGCGGCGCGGGATGGAACGGGTGATCGCGGCGGCCCGTTCGGTGGGAACGCGTACGCACGTGGGCCCGTTCACGGCGGCCGAGTGCGCCGCGCTGCTGGCGGCGGCGGGATCGGTGGGGGTGGCGCTGTCCGCGCACACCTGCCCGCACTACCTGTGTCTGCCCTCCGAGACCCTGGCGGCGGAGTCGCCCGCGCACGCCTGTCGGCCGCCGCTGCGTTCGGACGCCAACCGCAGGGCGCTGTGGAACGCACTGCTGTCGGAGGGTTCGGCGATCACCACGATCGGGTCCGGGCACCTCCCGGCCCACGGCCTGTACACGCTGGAGTGGAGCCTGTCGGCGCTGTGGACGGCGGCGCGCCGGCGCGGCCGGGGGCTGACCGACCTCGCGCGCTGGACGGCGCTCGCCCCGGCCGGGCTGATGGGGCTGGGGGGCAGGGGCCGGATCGCCGCGGGGTACGACGCCGACCTGGTCGCCTTCGACTCCGACGCGCGGGTGACGGTCCCCGCGGCGGACCGGAGCCCCTACGCGGGCAGGGAGCTCACGGGCCGTGTGGAGCGGGTGTGGGTCGCGGGACGCGTGGCCGACGGCGGAGCGGGGGACGACGCGCTCCCCGGGGGTTGAACCCACGCACCACGGGAACGTACACGTGTCCTACGCCACACAATGGCGTTACATCCTGTCAACAAGATCCTCGACAGTCATGCATGTTGCCGATGGCGTCGGGGTGCCTCCGCGGTTCACAGTGGGGGTATCAACGGAGATACCTGTAGGAGGAACCGTGCGCATCGGCGTACCCCGCGAGATCAAGAACCACGAGTACCGGGTGGCCATCACTCCGGCGGGGGTCCACGAACTGGTCAGCCGGGGCCACGAGGTGGTCGTCGAACACGACGCCGGCCTGGGCTCCTCCATCCCCAACGCGGAGTACGAGGCGGCGGGCGCCCGCATCCTGGAGACCGCCGACGAGGTGTGGGCCGCGGGCGAGCTCATCCTCAAGGTCAAGGAGCCGGTCCCGGCCGAGTACCACCGCATGCGCGAGGGGCAGACCCTCTTCACCTACCTGCACCTGGCCGCGTCACAGGAGTGCACCGACGCGCTGCTGAAGCAGCGTGTGACCGGTATCGCCTACGAGACCGTGCAGCTGCCGGACGGCTCGCTGCCGCTGCTGGCCCCGATGTCGGAGGTCGCGGGCCGCCTGGCCCCGCAGATGGGCGCGGTGACCCTCCAGCGGCCCAGCGGCGGTCGCGGCGTCCTCATGGGCGGGGTACCGGGTGTGCGCCCGGCGCGGGTGACCGTGATCGGCGCGGGCGTCTCCGGCCTGAACGCGACGCAGATCGCGGTGGGCATGGGCGCCGAGGTGACCGTGCTGGACCTGAACGTGAACAAGCTGCGGCACGTGGACTCCCTCTACCAGGGCCGGGTCAAGACCGTGGTGTCCAACGCCTTCGAGCTGGAGCTGTCGGTGCTGGAGTCGGACATGGTGATCGGCGCGGTGCTGGTGCCCGGGGCCAAGGCGCCCAAGCTCGTCTCGAACGAGCTGGTGTCGCGGATGCGGCCGGGCGCGGTGCTGGTGGACATCGCGATCGACCAGGGCGGCTGCTTCGAGGACTCGCGTCCCACCACGCACGCCGACCCCACCTTCCACGTGCACGACACGGTGTTCTACTGCGTGGCGAACATGCCGGGCGCGGTGCCCAACACCTCCACTCACGCGCTGACCAAGGACACGCTGCGGTACGTGGTGGCGCTGGCGGAGAAGGGCTGGCAGCGGGCCCTGCGTGAGGACGAGGCGCTGGCGGGCGGCCTGAACACGTTCGACGGGAACGTGGTGTACGAGCCGGTCGCCGAGGCCCACGGGCTCAAGCACCGCCCGCTGGACGAGGTGCTGGCCCACGGCTAAGGAGAATCCGTGTGGGGGGTCGGTCGCGCGCGACCGACCCCCCACGTCGTACCGGGGACCGCGGACCCGAGGCTCCAAGACTCCGAGACCGACGCGGCGACGACGGGCGTGAGGGAAAGCAGGGGCATCGACCGCATTGACGGACCCCGCTGACCTTGTGTGACGCGCAACGCCGCGAACCTGCCACCCAACGTTCAACACGAACCACCGCAACACCCGAGCCAGGTCCACTCCAGGGATCACTCGGATTCATGTAGTTTTCATGTTTAACCGACAATGTAATCATATACACAGGCACGCCAAGAGCAAGCCCTGATTTCAGGTACGAAATAATGAAAAAATATTCCCATCAGACTTCATGATTCATGAAGTTCTGTTCATGTGCGCAGGTGGAACGCGTTCACCCTCAACTCCACCCTGGTGCCAAATTTATCTAGAAATGTCATACTTTTCCTGATACGGTCTCAGCGACATCTCCCCCATCAGCAAAGGGACCACTTTGCACTCCCCCACTAGAAATCTGTGCGTTCTCGCTGCGTCCGTCTCCCTTATGATCACCGGACCCACCCCTGCCGCATACGCAGAGACAGAGCGGACCGGTCCACTCTCCCCAGAACCCACATCAACTGTCGAGTTCGATATGACATCGGGGCAAGAAATCGTCACCATTTCCACTGATGAGGTGGGTCGAGCAGAAGAACTTGGCAATGCGGACGCTGCTCCCTATGCCGCTGAACACGGCATATCCCTAGAGGAGGCAGCTGAGAGACTACAGGCTCAGGAGGTGATCGGCCTGAGCCTAGACGGTCTCTCCCGAAGCCTCGGCGAAGACGATGCCGGGGCCTATATCGAGCACGAACCCAAATTCCGTGTCGTGATTGGCACCGCAGGCGACGCAAAGGACGTGGAACTGCCGGAGACCCTGTCCGGCCTCGACGTGCCCGTCGAGATCATCGAGCGCGAGCACAGCCTCGCCGAGATACGGCGAGATCGAGAAGCGATCGAAGCGGCCCTGGAGTCCGAAGGAGTGGATTTCGATTCCTACGGAAACGTGGTCGACAACAACGCTGTGATCGAGGTCACTGACGAATCCGCCTTCGAAGAGCTCACTGAAGAGGCCACTTCTCTCTCCCGTGGTAACTCGCCCACAGTCGTCGTCCACAGAGTTGACGAACTGGCGCAGACCGAGGCCGGTGGGCTGGCACTGACCACATGCACAGCGGGTTTCGTCGTGGTTCGCAACGGAACCAGACTGCTGTCCACTGCGGCCCATTGCCCCAATAACCAGAGCCTGACCACATCAGGGATCAGACTTAACTACGTGACTGGGACCCTGCGCAATTCATACGATGTTCAGATCCACTCCGCTCCGGGTGTGAATCTGCGCAACCGTATCTACGTTGGGAGCGGCAGCAGCACTCACTACCGCGACATCACCTCCCGGCGCTCGCGTGCCGGCATCTCCATCGGCGACTACGTGTGCAAGCACGGTAAGACCACGGGGTACGACTGCTCTTACGTAACGACAAAAACGGCCAGCACAAGCGCGATCCCATCGTCGTATCCGACACTAATTGGGGTGCGGTCGCACATTACCGACGGAGGTGACAGCGGTGGCCCCTGGTTCAACGGGAATACTGCTATCGGCATCCATCACGGGTGGGTGGGTTCCATGTCCGTGTTCATGTCAGTGAGTTATCTGGGCGGTGCGACAGGTGGAGCGTCGATTGTCACGAGCTGACCGTGGGAGGACCCGGACCAAGGCGTTCGCGGTCGCCGTCGCGATGCCCATCCTCGTTCTGGGCTGCTCCGGTTCGGCGGGCGGGTTGGCGGTCCTCTCCACCGGTGCCGACGCCGACGAGGGCCACGGTGAGGCACAGCTGACCGGGACCCTGTCGGGAACGGTCTCCGACGGGCTGGCCTGCTTCTCCGTCACATCCGACGACGGCCGCGAGTATCTGGTCTCCTGGCCTGAGGGGTACTCCGCCCTGGAAAGCCCTCTGCGACTGCTCGACGAAAGTGGCGTCACCGTGGCCATCGACGGCGACAGCGTCGTACTCGTGGGTGGCGTGGGCTCCGACGAGGAGTCCGACATCACGTGCGGTGACATCAGCGCGCCCGAGTGGCGCGCTGGCGGAGTCGTCTCGTCCGGGTGAGCGCGGCCGGGGCCGTTGTGCGTGAGGGCACGTCGGCCCCGGCTGGCATATGAGCGTTGGCCACGGCTTGACACCGGCCGGGAACCGGGCTGGCCAGGTGGCGCGGACCGCACCGTTCGGGGTGGTCGCGCAGGTCGGCCGGGGGTACCGTCGAGGGGAAAGCCCGCGCGCCCGGCCCCGTGGCCGGGCGCGGGAGGACGAGTACCGAGGTGGGGACAGCGTGGCACACACCGGCTCGGCGACCGTGACCCGGATCGTCGAACTCGAGCTGATCCGGCTGCGGCCCCCGGCTGGCGGCCGCGGCGCCGACGGCCCCGTCCTGGTCCGGGTGGCCGACGGTGAGGGTGTCAGCGGCTGGGGTGAGCTGCCCCGGGCCACCGGGGCCCAGTGGGACGCCCTGACCTCGTCCTTCGCGCCCGCCCTGCTGCACCACTCCTGGTGGCGTCCAACCGAGGCGGGCGAGGCCTGGGCCGATCTGCCCTGGGATCCGGCCGTGGTCGGCGCCCTGGACACCGCCTGTTGGGACCTGTGGAGCCGCCAGCGCGGCACCCCGCTCTCGCACGCCCTGGGCGGGGAGCGCACCGCGCTCACCGCCGGGGTGACCCTGCCCCTCCAGGCGGCCGTGGAGTCGGTGGCCGTCGAGGTGAACCGTCAGGTGGGGGCGGGATTCAAACGGATCAGGCTGGAGATCGCGCCGGGCCGGGACCTCGACGTGGTGCGCGCGGTGCAGACCAGTTTCCCGTTCCTGGCCCTCCAGGTGGACGCGGGCGGCCGTTACACCGAGTCCCCCGCGGACCTGGACGCGTTGCGCGCCCTGGACGGGCTCGGGCTGCTGGCCGTCGAGGACCCCTTCGCCCCCGACGACCTCGCCGCGCACACGCGTCTGGCCTCGGAACTGCGCACCCCGGTGGCGCTGGGCCGGTCGCTGGATTCGGTGGAGGACCTCACCGAGGCGATCCGCGCCGAGGCCGGGGGCGCGCTGAACGTGGACCCGACCCGGTTGGGCGGCCTGACGGCGGCCCGCCGGGCGGTGGACCGCGCCGTGGACGCGGGTTGGCGGGTGTGGTGCGGCTCGTCGGCGACGACGGGGGTCGGCCGTGCCGCCACGGTCGCGCTGGCGTCCCTGTCGGGGGCGACCCTGCCGGTGGAGACGCCGGGGGCCGGCCACCGCGGCCGCGACCTGGTGCTCCCGCCCGTGCGCGCGCACGACGGGCTGGTGCCCGTCCCGCTGACCGAGAGCGGTCTGGGACACGGGGTGGACCGCGGGGCGGTGGCCGCGCGTACCGCGCGGACCGTGGTGGTGGACGCCGACGGCACACGGGAGGTCCGCGCCGAACCCGGACCCGCCCGAAGGGCCCGGGCCCGACGCCGCTGACCGGCGCTGTTCCACCTTCCCTGCCTTCTCCGCGCGTGGTCGGGACGCGCGCCTCCCCTAACCGAACAGCGTTAGGTAGAGTGGCGGCACCGTCCGGCCCCCGACTCCGGACCCGACGACCGTGGAGGCGTGGTGCGCGTATTCGCCGACATCCCCGAGGTTCTCGCCGCCCAGGGTGAGCACCTGGGCTACACCGACTGGGTGACCATCGACCAGGAACGGATCTCCCTCTTCGCCGACGCGACGGAGGACCACCAGTGGATCCACACCGAACCGGAGAGGGCCGCCGCGGGTCCCTTCGGCGGCACCATCGCGCACGGGTTCCTCACCCTGTCGATGCTGGCCCACTTCTCCCAGTCCCTGATCTCGGTGACGAAGAAGCCGAGCATGTCCATCAACTACGGGCTCAACAAGGTGCGTTTCCTCCAGCCGGTCGTCTCCGGCTCGCGCATCCGTGACGGCGTCGAGCTCAGCTCGGTCCAGGAGACCCCCAAGGGCTACCTGGTCACCACGACGCACACCGTGGAGATCGAGGGCCAGGAGCGCCCCGCCCTGGTCGCCGAGTCGCTCGGGCTCTGGGTGCCCTGAGGGCCCGAGTGCTCTGGGGAACGTGGCCCCGGCCGGGCCGGGGCCACGGGGTTCAGCGCGCGAGCTTGCGCAGCACCTTGCGGGTCAGTCCGGGGGTGAACCAGCGCAGCTTGCGCTCGGCCCGCTTGGCCCGTGCCCGCATCCGCTCCACCTCAGCGAGCGCGCGGTCAAGCTTGCGCCGCAGCTCCTCGGGGTCCTCCGGCTTGTTCCGGGCCTCCTCCGCCGAGGTCACGAAGTCTGTTCCCGGCATCCAGTGGGTGCCGTAGACCTCCTCCACCCCGCGATCCAGTTCCTCTGGCGCGGCCTCCGGCCACAGGCGACGGGCCCGGGCGAAGGCGGCGATCCGCTCCAGACGCAGGACACCGTCCCCCCGGGTGGCCCCGGGTACGGGCGCGCACAGCAGCCCCGCCTTCTTCTTGTTGGCCGTGTTGACCAGGTCGGCGACGGCCTTTTTCCGCAGCGCCGGTCCGGCGGGCACACGCAGGTGGAAGGTCACGCGCGGATCATGCTCGGGCGCGGCCTCCACCAGGCGCACACGCGGATCCCCTCGGAAGGTCTCCTTCACCAGACGCAGGTCGAGCCGATCCTCGTCCAGTGGGGAACGCCGCCCGTCGTGGAGTTCGCTCCAGGAACCGACCAGCCACAGACGGAGGTCGGGGGTGGTCCCGGACAGCAACGCCGAGGCGGTGGTGTCCACCTCCTCCAGGGTGGCGCCGTCCACGTCCATCACCGCGTCGACCAGCGGCACCTCCCACACGCGATCAGGGTGCCTGCGGCGCCGGTGGAAGTCGGGCACACGATTGGACACGTACGGAAAACGGTAGCGGGTGCCCGCGTCACGGCGGGTCTGCATCTGGGTACGCCCCAGGTGCCAGCTGCTGGTGTCCAGGTCGGGGATGAACAGGGCGCCCTGCTGGGAGACGCGGTAGGCGAACTCGGTGTCGCCGCCCAGGACCAGCTCCCCGTCCAGACCGCCCGCGGCGTCGAACAGGGTGCGGTGCAGGGAGCCGGTGGCACCGATGAACACCTTGTAGGCCATGCGGTCGGCGGACCGCAGTCCGTCGTGGTTGTCGATCGTCTGCTCCACCCAGTGCGGGTCGGCACCGTCGCGGTCGAACAACCCGGCGGCGCGCCCTTCACGGACCTCGGCGGCCACGTACTCGGGAGTCATGGCTTCGGGGTCGAAGTCCACGAACAGTTTGTGGCCCAGCGCGACCCCGTAATCGACCAGGTGGTGCCAGCGCATCTGCGACTCGACGTGGTCACGGTAGACGAGCATGTCGGAGTCCAGGCGCAGGATGACCTGTCCGGAGGAGACGGCGACACCGCTGTTCACGGCGTGCGCCGAACCCCAGCCGCCGGGGGCGGAGGTGATCAGTCGGGTGTTCTCCGGGCGGATCGGAGGCAGGGTGAGCGGTTCGGGAGAGCCGTCGTCCACCACGATCACCTCCGTCAGGTGCGCCGGATAGCTCTGCACGGACAGGGCGGCCAGGGCGAGCGCGAGCTTGTCGGGATGCCCGTGGGCGGGGATGACCACCGACACCGACAACGTCGGCGTCCACTCACCCGTCGCGGGCGGCTGGAGCACCGAGTAGTCGTTGCGCCGCGCACGGGGCTGGTCGCTGTAGTCAGTCTCCGCGCGCGGCAGGACGGGTGTGGACGCGTTGCCGTCGGGGACCGGTTCCGGAGTCGTGTCAAGCGTGGTCAACGGATCTCCCCCGTGTACTCGGTGGCGGGCTGGCCGAGAGGTGAGGGCTCGCCCTCGACAAGGGCGCTCGGACGCCAGCCGAACCATTGTTGTGTGTGGTTGTGCAGGAAGAAGGCCATGTCCTCGGACCAGGTGTGCCCGCCTCCGGTGCGGCGGAGCACGTACCCGAGTCCGTGGGCGCGGTAGATGCGTCCACCGGTTCGGATGACGGCGATGAGGAGCTGGGTGTCGATGGCACGGGGCAACGGTCGAAAGCCCCCGACCTCCTCCAGCACCACCCGGTCGGTGAGGATGGTGCCCCCGGCGATGAACCGGCTGGCGGCTTCGGACTTGCGGTTACGCCAGACGGTCAGATCGACCTCCTGGAGGTAAACGAAGTCCTGGCCGACGCCGACGAGGTCGGCGCCGGAGTAGGTGCGTGCCAACAACAGGTCGGCGAGGTGTTCGGGGCCGTACCAGTCGTCGTCGTCCCATTTGGAGATCAGATCACCGGAGGCACGGGCGACACTGTCGTTGAGCACCGACCCGAAGATCTGGTCCGCATCGGCCTCGTGCACGATCAGCGGCAGTCCGGTATCCCTGAACGCGGCGACCGCGGAGCGAACCTCGGGCAGGGAGGCCGAGAAGCCGTGCAGGGTGAGCACGACCTCCAGGTCCACGCCGCGCTGCCGGGCGATCTGGGCGAGCGCGAACCCGACCATCTCGGGGCGGCGCGTGCACAGGATGACGGAGACCCGGGGCTCGCGAGGCAGGGGGACCCCGGCTTCAGCGCCCAGGGCCCGCCACCGGGAACGCTGACCGTGAGCGCGCAGGGCGGCTCGGCGCAGGCGGACGCTGTACTCCTCACGACGCAGTTGGTCGTTCAGGTCCTCCTCGGTGGCGCCAGCGAGCAGGTCCGTGAGCGGTGTGCCCAGGCTCGACGCCCAAGCGGGCACCTGTCCGCTGAGCAGGGGCACACCCCCGGCCGCCAAGGAGGCGATGGCACGCACGGCTGCGCTCGGTCCGGTGTGCCCCGACCAGTCCACCCGTACACCGCGCAGGTGTCGCAGGCGGGCCAGGTCGACACCGGTGACCGTCCCATCCGACCGCACCGTCACCAGATCCTTGTTCCCTTCCCGCACGACGGCGTGTCCGCCGTGGGTGGTCAGGTCGGCCAGGGGACCGTTCTCGACCCTGGTGAACCCGATGGGGTTGACGGTGAACTCGTCGATGGGGGCGACCGCATGAACGGTGTTCGGCACCTCCCCACCACCCTGTGCGAGCCCGTCCGGCCCGGCGATCCGTTCCCAGGAGTCGGCGCTGGTGGTGGCACGGTCCAGGACCGGGACGACCGGTTCGGTCCACTCGGGCCGTGCGGCGTCGCCGGACACGCGTAGCGCCAGGTCTCCGACCGGAGTCACCCGGCGCAGCGGGACGGGCCCGGAGGACTCCACCCCACGCGCCCTGGTGTCACCGGGCCGCCACAGGGAGGCTTCCGAGCCGTTCAGGACTGCCAGTGGAGCGGTCGCGGGCCCCCGGCGGCGGCCCCGGGTACTGTGCACGATGGTGTCAAGGACCTGCGAGGTCTCCACCCCGTTGGGGAAGAACAGTTCACACACCCAGCCGCTGCGGTCCGCACGGCGCACCCGCATCTCCTGGAGATCACGCCACTGACCCATACCCGGCGAGGCCGGGAGTGGGGGTTCCTGGTGACCGGGGGTGGCGACCAGGGCGACGAGGACGTGCACGGCCCGGGGCAGGTGCGTGGAGACGGTCAGGGCACGGTACAGGTCCGTGGGCGTTGCGGCCAGGACCGCGACGAGTCCGATCTCCGCTTCGTCGTCCCTGATCCAGGCGCCCGAAACCTCCACAGGGCTGCCGAGAGGATGGGTGTCCAGGTCCAGGATGAGGTCGGTGGGTCGTAACGGCAGTCCGGCCAGCGTGGAGCGGGTGTCGGCGCCCGTGTGGCACAGCAGGGCGGCCTCGGTGCCGCGGGCACGCAGGAGGTGCCGCAATGCGGTGGTGATCATCAGGTGACCTCGGGTGTGTCGGTCGGACTCGGGCCCGTCGGGTGGTGCTGTGGGACAGTGCGGGGGATGGTGGTTCGCTGGAGTGCTCCGGCCCCGGATGATCTTGTATTCATAACGAGGTTCGACCGTCGGGACTCGCTATGAGTACAAGATCGCGTCGAAGAAGGCGGGCGTCACCGCGTGAAGACGTGGGCGCCCTTCTCGGCGGCCTCCTCGGTGCGCTGGAGTTCGGGGTGCTCGGCGAGCCAGCGGTCGCCGATGGCGCGCTCGTCCCGGCGCGCGGCGTCGTCCAGGACGATGACGACGTCCTCGGCGCAGCGCGGCAGCAGGGTGGGCACGGCCGGGTAGCGGGCCTGGAGGCCGGTGGCCTTGGGCGGGCCGTCGACGAACAGCAGGCCGATGCCCTTCAGGTCGGCGAAGACCGAGGGGTCGTACCAGCGGTCCGCGGTGGGAAGCTCCTCCCCCTGAACGGTGACCGTGGTGACGGGGGTCTCGACCAGCGGGGCGTGCCGGACCTCGACGACGTCGTCGAGCCCGTGCGCGGCCACCAGGTCGCGGCTGAGTTCGGCGTAGCGCGCGTCGTGCTCGACGGCGACGAGTCTGCCGCCGCCCGCCCGGCGCAGGGCGTAGCCGATCCAGACGCTGGAGGCGCCGCTGCCGCACTCCACCACCAGGTCGGGGCGCAGCCGGTCGATGTGGCGGACCAGGAGCCTGAGCACGTCGGGGGAGGCGGCCCAGCCGCGCAGGGGCGGCATGAAGGCGGCGGTGTCGAGGTGGTCGCGCAGCTCGGTCCAGGCGACCTGCTGCTCGTAGTCGTCACGGCCCTGGACGGCGACCGCGTTCCTGATGTCGCGGCCCATCCTCGGCAGTGTCTCCTTCTGGAGGTGGACGACGCGTTCGCGGACGTCGTCCAGGGCGCGGGTGGTCTCCATGCGGTCGCGGCCGAGCGTCTCGGTGACGCGGCGGCTGTGGGTGTCCATCGCCGTGGTCACGCTCCTGGAGAGGGCGCCCACCCTGCGGTACAGGAGGAGTGTGCCCAGCCCGAGCACGCCCACCGCGGCGGCCAGCAGGCCGAGGAAGGTGAGGGCGAGCACGTCCGTCCAGCCGACCAGCCCCGCGATCCCCAGCGCGGTGGGCACGCAGAGCACGGCGACGCCGACCACCGCACCGGTGACCAGGAGCGGACGGAGACGACTGCGAAGCGACCGCATGGGCGGATACCTCCACGGGAGTTTCGGACACGGCTCCGCGGTGCGCGGGCCGCGGGGGGACAGGAGGGGAAGAACGGGTTTTCCCGGTACTGAGCTGCTGCTTCGCCCGGCGTTTCGGGAGCGGTGACGGCGATCCGCTCAGACACTTTCGACCTTAGCCCTTCGGGGAAATAACGGGCCCCCCGGAGGGGAAATCGAAACCGGGAGTACATGTAATTCGCCATCTGTTCACCCTCGCATCACGGTTTCCTCATGTGTGCGCATCCGGTGTTTTCCTGAAGTGTCGGGAGACTCACCGCCACCCCCGGGTGACCTCCTGCGGAGCACGTCCGACAGCGGTCACGTCGGCCAGAGCGGCGCACCGGACACGGGAACGGCGGAGACGCCGGGGAGGGAGCGGACTTCCGCCGACGGAGCGCGCGGGGCGCGGCACCCGAGGGATGGCGAATCATCCCATTCTCCTCCGCGAATTCGGTGACCTTCAGGCGAACACCGTACGACTTTCTCGCGACATTCGTCGCCCCGGGTCCGTCCGAGCAGGGTTCTCTCCGGAGAACGATGATTGGAGGAGGGCGGACGGGGCAGTGCTGGGAGGGTGGCGGCACGTCCCCCGGGCACCGCCCGCGCACCCGCGGCGACGCGGACCGCGCGGTCGGTGCGCGACGGCCCACGGGGTGGCTCCGCGTGCCCGGTTTATTCCCGGGCCGGAGTGTAAACAGCCTGACATCGGGCGACCGGCCGCCTGACTGATAGCTTGCTGCCTAGCGATGCCATCGCTGGTGAACACGACGAATCGCGTCATTGGAAAGGTGCGTCAGAGATGTCTGCGCCGTACTCGCTTCCCGAACTGCCCTACGACTACGCGGCCCTGGAGCCGTGGATCTCCGGCCAGATCATGGAGCTGCACCACGACAAGCACCACGCGACCTACGTCGCCGGTGCCAACACGGCTCTGGAGAAGATGGCGGAGGCCCGGGAGACCGGCGACTTCGGCACCATCCCGATGCTGGAGAAGAACCTGGCCTTCAACCTGGGCGGCCACGTCAACCACTCCATCTTCTGGAACAACCTCTCCCCGGAGGGTGGTGACAAGCCCGAGGGCGAGCTGGGTGCCGCCATCGACGACCAGTTCGGCTCCTTCGACGCCTTCCGCGCGCACTTCACCTCCGTGGCCACCACCATCCAGGGCTCCGGATGGGCGATCCTGGCCTGGGACGCCCTCGGCCAGCGCCTGATCATCGAGCAGCTCTACGACCAGCAGGGCAACACCGCCCTCAGCTCCGTTCCGCTGCTGATGCTGGACATGTGGGAGCACGCCTTCTACCTCCAGTACAAGAACGTGAAGGCCGAGTACGCCAAGGCCTTCTGGAACGTCGTCAACTGGGCCGACGTCCAGGAGCGCTTCAGCAACGCCCGCGGGGTCAAGATCGGCTGACGTCGGGGTCTCCCGTCCGGCGCACCGCCGGACATGGCGGAGGGCGGCACCACCGGTGGTGCCGCCCTCGCGCGTGTCGGGACCCTCCGGGACCCGCGTCCCGAACCGGCCTCAGCCCCAGGGGGGTTGTTCGGGCGCCCACGGGGTTCTGGAGGGGCTGGAGGCGAGACCGCGAGGAACGAGCCGTCTCACCGGAGGCGCCGAAGGTTCCCGTTCTTCGGACGCCCGAACACGGGCCGAAGCGAAGCGGAGGCCCGGAGAAAACGGGTTCAGACCACGAGGCGGACCGGGTCGTCGGCGACCGGGCCGTACCGGTGGAGTTCGCGCCAGGCCCGGGCCAGCCGCCAGACCAGCTCCTCCCGGGTGGCGCGGTCGTAGGCGAAGGGCAGCCGGAAGTACTCCGAGTACCGCTCGTCGCCGGACGCCGACATGATGGAGCCGGGGACGAGCTCCACGTCGTGGCTGAGCGCCACCTGCACGTAGGAGCGGGCGTCCACCCCGGGCAGGCGCACCCACAGGGCCGCGCCACCGTCGGGGCGCCGCCACTCCCAGGAGGGCAGGGCCTCACCCAGCAGCGTCTCCATGTGGTCGAGCGCCTCGCGCAGCTGCCCGGAACGCAGCCGGGCCAGGCCGTCGTAGCGCTCCAGGAGACGCACGGTCACCGCCTGGTCGAACAGGGGGCTGGCCAGGTCGGCGAGGACCTTGCGGCGGCTCAGGCGCAGGGCCATCTCGGCGGGCGCGCGCAGCCAGCCCAGCCGGAGACCGGCCCAGGCGACCTTGGACAGCGACTCCACGGTGATGACCTCGGCCCCTCGGGGGGCGAAGGCGGCCACCGGCGGGGGCTCGTCGGGGGCGCGGATCCCGGTGTAGGCGAAGTCCTCCAGCACGGGCACTCCGTGGCGCGCGGACAGCTCGCCCAGCTCGCGGCGGCGTGCCGCGGACATCATCCGCCCGGTGGGGTTGTGGTACGAGGGCATCGCGTAGATCAGGTGGGGCGCGTGCTCGGTGACGGCCCGGCGCACGGCGTTGGCGTCCATGCCCCGTTCGTCGAGGGGGACGGGGAGGAAGTGGGCGCCCTGGTCACGCATCAGGTCCAGGCAGCCCGCGAAGCTGGGATCCTCGACCACGACCGGTGAACCCCTGCGCAGGTAGAGCTGGGAGACCAGGTTGACGGCCTGGTGCGCGCCGGTGGTGACCACGATCTGCTCGGAGGTGGTGGGCAGGCCCCGGTCGGTGTAGTGGTCGGCGACGGCCTGGCGCAGCGCGGGCAGGCCGCGCGGATGGTAGGAGCCCTCGGCCATGAGCACGGGCAGGTCCTCGGCGACGACCTCGCGGATGGCCTCCTCCACCGGAGGGAGCGCGGAGGTGGACAGGCACGCGGTCGAGATGAGGTCCTCGTCCCGGTGGAAGAGGTTGCGGTACATGGGGTTGCCGTTGCCGTCGGCGGTCCAGCCGTCCGAGCGTACGGGCGCGACCCGGCTGCTGACGCGGGTGCCGCTGCCCTGACGGCTGTCGAGGATGTCCTCCGAACGCAGGGAGTCGTAGGCGGAGACGACGGTGGTGCGGCTGATCCTGAGGGCGGTGGCCAGGACGCGCTCGGACGGCAGGCGCTCACCGGGGGTGAGGGTGCCCTGGTCGACGAGTGCGCGCAGGGTGTCGGCCAGGCGCCGGTAGAGGGGGCCGCCGCCCCGGGACCAGGTTCCGAGGAGGTCCGCGAGTTCGGCGGCGCTCCGAGAAGAGTCCATTTTCCCCTCCATTGGATCTATTGGGTTTCGCAACCGCCTTCCATACTGGCAGTCCAAGGGAGATACCACCAGAGCCAAGGTGGACCCTTCAATCACAGTCCATTTCTTGGGAGTGACCATGCCGTTCCTGGCCCAGCGTCCCCGCGTCTCCGTCCGCCCCTCCCTCCGTCACCTCGGGAGGCGCCGCGGCGGCACCGACCGGGGAGTAGGCGGCGGTTGGCCGGTCCTGGTGGAGGCGCGTACGGTCCGGGGAGACCGGCGTCTCCTCGGAGAGTTCGCCGCCGCGCTGCAGGAGCGCGCGCGGAGCGACCCCGGTCACCTGGAGGAGGTCCACTTCTCCGACGAGGGGGACCGGATACGCCTCGTCGCGCTCTGGCGGTCACCGGTGGACCTGCGGTCCTTCGTCGAGGAGGCACACCGGGACGTGTCGGCCTTCCGTGCGCGCGGCGGTGCCTTCCCCGAGGTGGAGCGCACCCTGTGGTGGTCCACGGCCGGGACCCCGGTGTCCTGGGAGGAGGCGGAGGAACGCACCGCCCGGCTGCGCGAGCGCGGGCCGGGCCTGCGGGCGTTCACCCTGGCCGCACCGGTTCCTCCCCCGGCCTGAGCACGGGATCGCCGGCCCGCCGGGTCCCGCCGAGGCGGGGCGCCAGGGACCGGCGGGCCACGGCGGCGAACGCCCGGGGGTCCAGCGCCCCGCTGCCCTCGGGGACCACGCCCGCCAGGGGGCCCGCTCCCATGGTGGGCAGGTCGGCGAGGTTGCAGCGCATGGCCAGGTCCGGGCGGTCCGGCCAGGAGCCCACCACCACACCGGCCGGGGACAGGCCTCGTGTGCGCAGCGCCTCGGCGGTCAGCGCGGTGGCGTTCAGCGTGCCGAGGTCGGGACTGGCCACCACCAGCACCGGCGCGGACAGCAGCACCGCGACGTCGGCCAGGGTCTGGCCCTCGGCGTTCAACCGCACCAGCAGGCCGCCCGCGCCCTCCACCAACACCAGGTCGTGGGAGCCCGCCAGGCGCCACACGGCGTCGGCGACCTCCTCGGCGCGCACGGGGGGCGCCCCGCACCGGACGGCGGCCGTGGCGGGGGCCAGCGGTTCGGGGTAGCGGGTCAGCTCCGCCGTCGTCGCACCGGGGACCAGCCGTGCCACGGTGTCCGCGTCGCCGGGTTCACCGGGTCCGACACCGGTCTGTGCCGGTTTGAGTACGGCCACCCGCCGCCCCTCCGCGAGCGCCAGAGCGGCCACCGCGGCCG
>NZ_ANAX01000078.1:22404-25135 GCF_000341065.1 Nocardiopsis halotolerans DSM 44410
GCGGCCGTGGTCACCGTCTTGCCGACCTCGGTACCGGTCCCCGTCACCACCAGGACGCTCACCGCGGCCCCTCCCCAAGGGAGGCCCGTACCGCCGCGACCATTCCGGCGGCGATGGCGGCCACGTCCTCGGAGGTGCACACGTAGGGCGGCATGGCGTACACGTGCTCGCGGAAGGGCCGCAGCCACACCCCCGCCTCCACCGCGGCCCGGGTGGCCTCGCCCACGCGCACCGGCGCGTCCAGTTCGACCACGCCGACGGCGCCGAGCACGCGCACCTCCCGCACGCCCGGGACCCCTTCGAGGGGGGCCAGGCCCTCGCGCAGGCCGGACTCGATCCGCGCCACGTCACCCCTCCAGTCGCCCCCGGTCAGCAGTCCCACCGAGGCCAGGGCGGTCGCGCAGGCCAGCGGGTTGCCCATGAACGTGGGCCCGTGGGCGAGCACCGGCACCTCCCCCTCGGCGATGCCCCGGGCCACCCCGCCAGTGCACAGGGTCGCGGCGAGGGTCAGATAGCCGCCGGTCAGCGCCTTGCCCAGGCACAGGACGTCGGGTGCGACCCCGGCGTGGTCGGCGGCGAACAGCTCACCGGTGCGGCCGAAGCCCGTGGCGATCTCGTCGAACACCAGCAGCAGGCCGTGCTCGTCGGCGATCCGCCGCAGCTCCCGCAGGTAGCCCGGATGGTGGAAGCGCATGCCGCCCGCGCCCTGCACCACCGGCTCGACGATGACGGCGGCCAGTTCGTCGGCGTGCTCGGCGGCCAGGCGCTCGAAGGCGGCCACGTACCCGGGGTCGGGCTCGGTGTCGAACCCGGCGGGCGGCGCGGGCGCGTGCACCTGGGAGGGCAGCACGTCCCCCCACAGGGAGTGCATGCCGCCGGAGGGGTCGCACACGCTCATGGCGTGGAAGGTGTCGCCGTGGTAACCGCCCCGCCAGGTGAGGAAGCGGCGTCGTTCCGGGTTCCCGGTGGAGCGGTGGTACTGCATGCACATCTTCATGGCGACCTCCACCGACACCGAGCCGGAGTCGGCGAGGAAGACGTGCTCCAGCGGTTCGGGGGTGATCTCCACCAGGGCCTCGGCCAGGTCGGCGGCGGGCCCGTGGGTGAGACCGCCGAACATGACGTGGCTGAACGCGTCCGTCTGCGCGCGCACGGCGGCGTCGAGCACCGGGTGGCGGTAGCCGTGGATCGCCGACCACCAGGACGACATCCCGTCCACCACGTGGCGGGTGCCCTCCTCCGACCACAGGGTCAGCCGTGTCCCCTCGGCTCCGGTGACCACGTACGGTCGTTCGCCGGCGGGGACGGTGGTGTAGGGGTGCCACAGGTGGGCGGTGTCCGCGGCGCGGATCCGGGAGGACCGGTCTCCGCCTGTTCCGGAGGGCGTCGAGGTCATGGTGCCCCATTGTTCACTCCGGGCGCCCGGGGGTTCCCGTACGGTCCTACCAGGAATCCACGCGGATCTTTGTGGGCTTCCACGGGTGACGCGCGTCCGCTCCGACCGGCAGAGTCGTAGGCGCCTCCCTGGCATGGAGGATCGGACCGCCCCAGCGGGATTGGCCGCCGCTGGGTCGGTCCCTCCCAGGGTGTGTGCCACGACCGCGCCCGCGTCCCGAGGAGACCACCGCACGTATGCCGAGCCCCGTCACCACCGCACCGACCCGCCGCCCGTGGACGCTGCGCGCCGCGGCCCGCACGCGTTCCGCGCGGACGCTGCCCTCGGGTCACCCCTTCGCGTGGTTGGACGGGGCCGCCCGCAGGCGCGCCGAGATCGGGCTGACGCGACGCGCCTCGCCCCGACCGGCCGTGGACGGTCTGCTCGACCTGGCGGGCAACGACTACCTCGGGATGCTGCGGCACCCGGACGTGGTGGCGGCCGCCGCCGACGCCGCCCGCGTGTGGGGCGCGGGCGCGGGCGGATCGCGTCTGGTCACCGGGGACACCGGCCTCCACCGGGAGTTGGAGCGCGAACTGGCCGGCTTCTACGGCGCGGAGGCGGCGCTGGTGTTCTCCTCGGGGTACACGGCGAACCTGGCGATGGTCACCGCGCTGGCCGCACGCGACGGCGGTCCCCCTCCCCTGCTGGTGTGCGACCGGCACAACCACGCGTCCCTCATCGACGCGACCCGTCTGGCCAGGGCCTCGGGGGCGGGTGTCGCGCTCTTCGACCACGCCGACCCCGACCGGGCCGCCGAGGAACTCACGGCCGCCGAGGGGCGCGCCCTGCTGCTGAGCGACACCGTGTTCTCGGTGGACGGGGACCTCACCGACGTGCCGGCCCTGGCGCGCGCGGCCCGTGAGCACGGCGCCGCCCTGCTGCTGGACGACGCGCACGGCCTGGGCGTGGTGGGTCCCGGCGGAAGCGGAACGGCGACCGCCGCCGGGCTCCGGGGCGCGGACGACGTGGCGGTGTCGGTGACCCTGTCCAAGTCGCTCGGGTCCCAGGGCGGTGCGGTGCTGGGGTCGCGCCGGGTGATCCGCCACCTGGTGGAGACCGCGCGCACGTTCGTCTTCGACACCGGACTGGCCCCGGCCTCCGCGGGTGCCGCCCTGGCCGCGTTGCGCGTGCTGCGCGCCGAACCCCGGCTGGCCGACGCGGTTCGTGACCGCGCGCTGCGGCTGTCGGAGGGGCTGCGCGAGCGCGGGTTGTCGGCGAGCGCGCCCGACGCCGCCGTGGTGTCCGTGTTGGCCCCCTCGCCCGGGGCCGCCCTGGAGTGGCGCGACGCCTGCC
>NZ_ANAX01000079.1 GCF_000341065.1 Nocardiopsis halotolerans DSM 44410
CGGCTGACCGCCCGGGCGACCCTGGGCGACGGCGACGTCGACCGCGTTCTGGACGTCATCGCCGCGAACCGGCCCGTGACGTGAGCCGGTCGTTCGACTGACGGGGCTCGGCCGACCGGCGCCGGGACGGGGCGCCTTCGCCGGACCGGCCCGGCCCGGCCCGGTTCGGCCACCACCGGCCGACCGCGACGGGAACGGTAGTCTTGCGCGTGGACTGGAAAGCCCTCCGGGATGTGGGAGGCGGTAGCGGCCGTGTCAGCACGTGGTGAGGACCCCGAGGTGCCCGAACCGGCTTCCGGGTCTTCCTCCGCTGACCCCGGACGCGCCGAGACCGGCGAGGAGGGCGGGAAGAGCGAGGGCTCCCCGGGGGCCGCGGAGGAACCCGTGACCGGTGCCTCCTCCGGGGACGCCTCCCCCTCCGGGGGTGGAAGGCCCGGCAGCGGCTCCTCCGACGGTGGAGCGGACGGCTCCGGCGGTGAGGACGCCGGTGGCACGGACGACGGCGGGGGCTCCCCGAGGAAGCGGCGCCGACGCCGGGTCGCGGTCGCCGTCTCCCTCACCCTGGCCCTGCTCCTGACGGTGGTCCTGGTGCTTCCCCCCACCCGTGAGGGCCTGGTCTCCCTGTGGTGCGAGGTCACCGGCGGCGTGTGCCCGACCCAGGAGTTCCCCCCGATCACCGAGGAGGAGCAGACCGGCTGGCGGGTCCGGATGGAACCGGAGGACGCCGCCCTGTGGGGCAACTACGTGGCCCTGGGCGACTCCTACTCCTCCGGCGACGGCGCGGGCGACTACGTCCCCGCCACCGCCGAGCAGGGCGGCTGCTGGCGTTCGGAGAACGCCTACCCCAAGGTCATCGAGGAGGAGTTCGACTTCGCCGGTTCGCTGGCCTTCTACGCGTGCAGCAGCCACGAGGGCTCGGAGATGCTCGAACAGGTCGGCGCTCCCGAGTCCCAGATCGAACGGGTCACCGAGAACACGTCCCTGGTGACCCTGGGCATCGGCGGCAACGACCTGGGCTTCATCCCCGTCCTGCGCACCTGCATGGTGCGGATGCCGCTGCTGGAGAGCAGCGTCTGCGTCGAGCAGGAGGAGGAGATCGACAAGCGGATGGAGGAGTTCGAGAAGATCCTGACCGAGATCCTCGGGGAGATCCACGACCGCGCACCCGACGCCCGCATCCTCGTCCTGGGCTACCCGCGGCTGTTCCCCGAGGAGCCGCCGGGCATGTACTACACGCTGACCAAGAGCGACCAGCTGTGGCTGAACGGACTCGCCGAGCGGTTCAACGAACTCATCCGCGACGTGGTCTACGAGGTGGACGGCGGCGTGTACGGCGCGCGCGAGACCGGCAGCGTCGAGTACGTGAACACCTTCTCCGCCCTGAGCGGGCACGAGGTGAGCACCGAGCGGGCCTGGCTGAACGGGATCGTGCTCGACCAGCTGGGCGAGGGCCTGCGCGTGGACCGGGCCAGCTTCCACCCCACCGCGGAGGGACAGCTGTCCATCGCCGAGCGGGTGCGCCTCCAGATCGTGGAGGGCCCCGAGCGGGTGCTGTACGTGTCCCGGGAGACCCTGGACAACGTCGACCCGGAGCAGCTGCGGTCGGAGTTGGGTGGTCCGCTGGACCCCGAGTTCACCCCCGACCCCTCCGAGGCACCCAGCGCCGAGGCCGACGGCGCCTGACCGGGCGGAAAGCCGTCACGGTGCCGCGCCGCGCCCCGTGGCTTCGGCTGGTGGCCTGACCGAACACGTCGCCGGTGTTACTGGAGTGCTTCCACCCGGGATGAACGGCGGACCAGGGGACCCTTCCGATCACCGCACCGGCGCTGGTGCGGGGGTGTGGGACACCGGGGGCCTCCGGCCCGGACGGACGTCGCGGTCCGCACCGGTGCCGAAGACCCCCTTCCGTCTCCGTGTGCGTCGGGCGGGACGGCACCGACCCGTCGGTGCGCCTAACGGCCCGCCCGGAGCTCCCCGACCACCTCGGCGAAGCGGTCCAGACCCCAGTTGAGGTCGTCCTCGCTGACCACGAGTGGCGGGGACATCCGGACGGTGGAGCCGTGGGTGTCCTTGACCAGGACTCCGTGTTCGGCGAGCCGCGTGCACAGCTCCCGCCCTGAGGCCAGCGAGGGGTCGACGTCGATGCCCGCCCACAGGCCGATGCTGCGCGCGGACACCACGAGCCCGTCGCCGACGAACTCCTTCAGCCGGCGCTTGAGCACGTCGCCCAGACGGCGCGCGTTCTCCAGGTAGGGCCCCTCGGTCAGCATCCGCACCACGGTGCGCCCCACCGCGCCGGCCATCGGGTTGCCGCCGAAGGTGCTGCCGTGCTGACCCGGCCGGATGACACCGAGCACGTCCTCGTCGGCGACCATGGCCGACACCGGCAGGATGCCGCCGCCCAGCGCCTTGCCGAACAGGTAGGCGTCGGGGACCACACCGCTGTGTTCACAGGCCCGGATGGTCCCGGTGCGGCCCAGGCCGGACTGCACCTCGTCGGCGATGAACAGCACCCGCTCGCGGTCGCAGACCTCCCTGACCCGGGGCAGGTAGTCCGGCGGCGGCACGATCACGCCCGCCTCCCCCTGCACCGGTTCGATGAGGACCGCCGCGGTGGTGTGGTCGATGGCCGCCTCTAGGGCCGCGGCGTCCCCGTAGGGCACCGACCGGAACCCCGGCGTGTACGGCCCGAAGCCCGTCCTGGCCTCCGGGTCCGACGAGAAGGAGACGATGGTGGTGGTGCGCCCGTGGAAGTTGGCGCCCGCCACGACGATGGTCGCCTCGTTCTCGGGCACGCCCTTGACCTCGTAGGCCCACTTGCGGGCCACCTTGATGCCGGTCTCCACCGCCTCGGCGCCGGTGTTCATCGGCAGGACCCTCTCCTTGCCGACCATGTCGGCGAGGGCGCTGACCCACGGGGCGAACTGGTCGTTGTGGAAGGCGCGGCTGGTGAGGGTCACCCGGTCGAGCTGCCGGTGCGCNNNGTGGCCGAAGTTCATGGCCGAGTATCCGGCCAGGCAGTCCAGGTACCTTCTGCCCTCGACGTCGGTCACCCAGGCGCCACGGCCCTCGGCGATCACGACGGGAAGGGGTGCGTAGTTGTGCGCCGAACGCGCCTGTGCGAGCGCGATGTGCTCCGCGCCGGAGAGTGCCTCTCCACCGGGGTCTCCGGCAGAGTCCCGCTGTCCCAGGTTCTGGGTGTTGCTCATCTAGCCGCTCCGATCACCATTGACCGTTGTCAAACGAGTGATACCCACCGTGGGGACGGATCGCGCCCTCCGGCGGGAGGTCTCCAAGAGTTGAGCAGATGATCCGGTGAGCCCACAAGGGGTGGGATCCGTCACAGTTCACGGGCCCCGCCCGAAACCCCAGGCGCGCGCAACGCCCCGCACACCCTCTGAGCGGGGCGGTCCCGTCCACCGTGACCTGCGATAAAACCCCTGGTGACGCGCTCCACAGCCCCAACGGCGATCGGGCCGTCGCCTGAGGGGTACCGTCGCACCAACAGCCACTCCGCCGCCGCGAGCTCCGAGCCGTGGACGGCCCGTCGACCGTGTCAGGGAGGTCAGGCGTGTCCACCCCCGCGTCCTCGGACCCATCCTTCTCCCTCGCCCGCCTGTTCGCCGCCGTCACCGACGCCGTGCCCGAGCGGACCGCCCTGGTCGCGGGCCCCCGGAGGCTCACCTACCGTGCCCTGCACGAGCGCTCGGTACGCCTGGCCCGCCACCTGGTGGGAGCGGGTGTACGCCCGGGCGAGCACGTCGCCGTCCTGGCCTTCAACCGCGCCGAGTGGATGGAGTCCTTCCTGGGGATCCTGCGCGCGGGAGGGGTCCCGGTCAACGTCAACTACCGCTACGTCGCGGGCGAGCTGCGCCACGTCCTGGCCGACTCGCACGCGGTCGCCCTGATCGCCGAGGACGCCCTGGTCCCCGCCGTGGCCACGGTCCGCTCCGACCTGCCCCGACTCCGTCACGTGCTGCTCATCGCGGACGGCTCCGCGCGCGGGACCGACGGGGTCGACTACGAGGACGCCCTGGCCTCGGCCCCCGACGACGCGGTCCTGCCGCCCACCAGCGGCGATGACCACTACCTGCTCTACACCGGCGGCACGACGGGCTACCCCAAGGGCGTGCTGTGGCGGCAGGCGGACATCTTCCGCGCGGCGCTGGAGCGCCGCGCTCCGGGCGCTCCCCGCGCGCGGACGCCCGAGGACGTGGCCGAGCGCGCCGCCCGCTGCTTCCCGCAGCGCATGATGGTCCTGGGACCGCTCATGCACGCGGCCGGACAGTGGAACGCGCTGAGCATGCTGCTGTGCGGCAAGCGGATCGTGCTGTCCACCGACCGCAGTTTCCGCCCGGACCGGGTGCTGGAGACGGCGCACCGCGAGGGTGTGCACGTGCTCCAGCTGGTGGGCGACGCCATGGCCCGCCCGCTGGCCCGGCACCTGCTCACCGAACCGGGTCTGTGCCCCGACCTGGCCTCGGTGCGCTCCGGCGGCACTCCGCTCACCCCGGCGGTTCGTGCGCTGTGGCGTGCCTGGCGCGAGGACGTGTCCCTCTCCGACGCCTACGGGGGCTCGGAGACGGGTGTGTGCGGCTCGGCGACCGCCGCCGAACAGGACGACCGGGGGCGGGAGCCGACGCCGGTCGGGTCCTCCGACAGCCGCAGCTTCACCATGGGCGGCAGCATCGCGGTGCTGGACACCTCCCTGCGCCCGCTGCCTCCGGGATCGACGGAGGTGGGGCGGATCGCGCGTACCGGCCGGATTCCGCTGGGCTACTACAACGACCCCATCGCGACCGCGCGTACCTTCCCCACCGACGCCGAGGGGCGCCGCTGGGCGCTGTCGGGCGACTTCGGAACGCGGGACGGGGACGGCTCGATCGTGCTGCTGGGACGTGGCAGCGCGGTCATCAACACCGCCGGGGAGAAGGTCTACCCCGAGGAGGTGGAGGCCGCGCTGAAGGCGCACCCCTCGGTGGAGGACGCCATCGTGGTGCCCGCACCCGACGAGAGCCTCGGGCAGCGGGTGACCGCGCTGGTCTCGCTGGCCCCGGGAGCCCGGCTGGAGGAGGCGGAGCTGCGCGCGTACTGCCGTGTGCGGCTGGCGGGGTTCAAGGTGCCGCGTACCGTCCACTTCGTGGACCGGGTGCGGCGTACGGCGGTCGGCAAGCAGGACTACCGCTGGGCGTCGTCGGTCGCCCGGAGCGGCACGGCGACCGGCGGTCCCGTCCTCCCGCTCTCGCCCTGAGTGTTCGGCGTGCCGTGGCCCGGGGCCGGGCCGCGGTGTCGCTCCCGACCGTGGAGGGCGCCCTCGGGGGCGTGCCCTCGTCCGGCCCGGCCCTCCCCCACCGTTTCCCACCACGGGGACCGAATCCACGGACCTCCACACCCCCTTCGTGCGGAACTCCGCACCGAGAAGGTAGGGAACCCCTCATTTCGGGCACAAGGTCAATCCGCACGTGTCCAGCCGAAACAGGGGTTCCGCGTGCTTTCGAAAGCCCTCGACCCACTCGGCCACCGCTAGACTGGCGTCGCCTGGTTCCGGGCCCCACGGTCACCTCTCCCCCTGCTCCGGTTCGGTCGGTACCTCCCGACCGAGACGGGCGGCTCCCACCGTGCATCCGGCCGGAACCGTGGAACGCGTGGACAAACCCCTGACTCACCCTCCACCCGTGCACACGGTGCGCGTGCGGTGGCACCACTAGGACGGAGGACGGTGCGCTCGTCCGGGTTCCGGCCCGGGCCGCGCCCAAGAACCCAGATGCCCAACTCAGTAGGCAGCTACATCTTCAACGCGGTGCGCGGCGGTGCCGTGGGCGCCTCGGAGGCCCTGCCCGGCATCAGCGGCGGCACGGTCGCCCTCATCGTCGGCCTCTACGACAAGCTCATCGGCGGCGCGGGCCACATGGTCAGCGGAATCAAGCGCTACGTCACCGACGTCCCGCGCGGACGCGGGAGGGAGCGCGCGCAGGAGCAGTTCCGTCAGGTGGACTGGAGCGTGCTGGTCCCCGCCCTCGTCGGCATGGTGGTCTTCCTGGGACTGGCCGCCGTCGTGCTCGCCCCGCTGGTGGAGGCCCACACCCAGTACGCGTACGCGCTGTTCTTCGGGCTGGTCCTGGCCTGTCTGTGGGTGCCCTACACCGGCGCGGGCAAGCGGTGGCGGGCGTGGCACTACCTCGTCGCCCTGGTCTTCGCCGCGGGCGCGTTCTTCCTGACCGGCCTGCCCGGCGCGAACCTGCCCGCCCACCCCGTGGTCGTCTTCCTCGCGGCGGCGGTCGCCATCTGCGCCCTCGTCCTGCCCGGCCTGTCCGGATCGTTCATCCTGCTCACCCTGGGCCTGTACGAGCCCACGATCGGCGCGGTCGGGGACGCGGACGTGGCCTACCTCGCGGTGTTCGCGCTCGGCGCGCTCACGGGCCTGTCGCTGTTCGTGAAGATGCTCCAGTACCTGCTGGAGAACTTCCACCACATGACCCTGGTGGTCCTCACCGGCCTGATGGCCGGGTCCCTGCGCGCCCTGTGGCCGTGGCAGGACGAGGACCGCACCATCCTGGCCCCCACCGACGTCCCGGTGACGGTGACCCTCATGGTGGTCGGCTTCGCCATCGTGGCCGCGGCCATCGTCTGGGAGCGCCGCAAGCAGCGGAAGCAGGAGCCCGAGCACCACGGGGTGCCCACGGGCGTCTGAGAACGGGAACGACGATCTCATGGGAACGAGTCTGCTGGCGACGGAGGGCGGGACCATCCACGAGTACGAGGGGTTCATCGGGTGGGTCCTGAGCCTGATGGAGGTCCTGGGCGAACCCGGGGTCGGCGTGGCCCTGCTGGTCGAGACCTTCTTCCCTCCGGTGCCCAGCGAGGCGGTCCTGCCCGGCGCGGGGTTCCTGGCCTACTCCGGGCAGATGAACGTCTGGCTCGCCATCACGTGGGCGACGGTCGGCGGCCTGGTCGGCGCCTGGGGCTTCTACGCGGTCGGCGCGCTCCTGGGCCGGGAGCGCACGGCCTGGCTGTTCGAGAGGACCCCGCTGCTGGAGATCGAGGACTTCCACAAGGCCGAGCGCTTCTTCGCCCGGTACGGCGGCGTCGCCGTCCTCCTGGGTCGGTGCGTGCCGGTGGTGCGCAGTGTCATCTCGGTACCCGCGGGAATCGAGCGGATGCCCCTGTTCAGGTTCTCCCTGTACACGGTCATCGGTTCCGTGGTGTGGAACTCGGTCTGGATCGGCCTCGGATACGCCTTCGGCCCCACCATCGAGCCCGCCCTGGCCCGGTGGAGCGGCATGATCAGCAACATCGTGCTCGTGATCATCGGCCTGCTGGTGCTGTGGTTCGTCGTCGCCCGCGTCCACAGGCTGGTCAGGAACCGCCGGAACGAGGGCACCTCCGCCTGAGCGGCCTCCCGACGCGGCCAGCCCTCCCCGGGCGGGCCGCGTCGGCTCCCGCTGGGTATCCTTCCCGGAGCACACCACGACACATACCGACCGGGTCCGCCGCGGCGGACCCGGGGCGCGGGGTGCCGGACACGGTTCCGGCTGAGAGCACACCCGTCGAACCTGCCCTAGTTAGCACTAGCGAAGGAACGCCATGAGCGCGTACAACATCGTGTCCATCGCCGGAAGCGACCCCAGCGGGGGCGCGGGCGTCCAGGCCGACCTCAAGGCCTTCTCCGCGCACCGCACCTTCGGGATGACCGTGGTCACCGCGCTGACCGCCCAGTCCACGCGCGGCGTCACGGGGGTCCACCCCGTTCCGGCGGAGTTCGTCGCCCAGCAGATGGACACCCTGTTCACCGACGCCACCGTGCACGCGGTCAAGGTGGGCATGCTGGGCACCTCGGAGGTCACCGAGGCCGTGGCCGAGGCGATCGACCGTTACGGGCTGCCGAACGTGGTGGTGGATCCGGTGATGGTCGCCAAGAGCGGCGACCGGCTGCTGGAGACCGCCGCCGTCGACGCGCTGCGCACCAAGCTCCTGCCCCGCGCGGACCTGCTCACCCCGAACCTGCCCGAGGCCGCGGACCTGCTGGACGAGCCCGAGGCCACCGACCTGGCGGCGATGCGCGCCCAGGCGGGGCGGCTGCTGGAGCTCGGCCCGCGCCGGGTCCTGCTCAAGGGCGGACACCTGCCCGGGGAGGAGAGCGTCGACATCCTCGTCTCTCGGGAGGAGGACCCCGTCGAGTTCCGCGCCCCGCGGGTGGCCACCCGCAACACGCACGGCACGGGGTGCACGCTGTCCTCCTCGATCGCGGCCCTGATCCCGCGGCGGACGGACGTGGCCGCGGCGGTCGGAGACGCCAAGGACTACCTGACGGAGGCGATCCGGCGCGCGGACGGGATCGACGCCGGAGGCGGCCAGGGTCCGGTACACCACTTCCACGCCTGGTGGTAGGGGCGGCGTCCCCTGGTGGCACCCGGCCGCGCGGACGCGAGGAGGGGACCGGCGCCGTGCCGGTCCCCTCCTCGCGTCCGCGGTGGGACTACTTGCTCACGTCCTCCATGAGCTTGTCCGGGTCCCTCCAGTCCGGGTGGGCGAAGAACCTGCGCGTCTCGGCCACGATGACCGGGGACAGCAGCAGGAGCCCGATGAGGTTGGGCAGGGCCATCAGGCCGTTGGCGATGTCGCTGAACAGCCACACCGAGTCGAGGCTGGCGACCGATCCGACGAAGATGACGGCGATGAACACGATCCGGTACGGCGTGACCAGTTTGCGTCCGGCCAGGAAGACCACGCAGCGCTCGCCGTAGTAGGCCCAGCCGAGCAGGGTGGTGAAGGCGAACACGGCCACCGCGATGGCCACGACGTAGGTGCCGACCGGGGCGAGCGCGGGGGTGAGGTTGCCCAGGCCCTCGGCGACGGCGCTGCTGGTCATCAGGGAGCCGTCCTCCCTGGCTTCGCCCTCGGCCTGCCAGGCGCCGGTGATGATGATGACCAGGCAGGTCATGGTGACCACGATGAGGGTGTCGATGAAGGTCTGGGTCATCGAGACCATGGCCTGGCGGACCGGCTGCCTGGTCTTGGCCGCGGCGGCGGCGATACCGCCGGTGCCCAGGCCCGACTCGTTGGAGAAGATGCCGCGGGCGAAACCCTGCTGGATGGCGAGCATGAGGCCCGCGCCGGCGAAGCCGCCCGCCGCGGACGTGCCGGTGAAGGCGTCGGTCACCACGAGATGGAGCGCGGGCAGGATGCCGTCCCAGTTGACGATCAGGACGAGCAGGCAGGCACCGACGTACCCGACGATCATGATGGGCACCAGCCCGGAGGCGACCCGGCCGATGCTCTTGATCCCGCCGAGGATGACGGCGCCCGCGATGATCGTCAGCGCCAGGCCCACCATCCAGTTCTCGAGCGGCGTGATGTTGGTGATCTGGTCGGCGACGGCGTTGGACTGGGTGCCGTTGCCGATACCGAAGGAGGCGATGGTGCCGAACACCGCGAACGCCACGCCCAGGGTCATGCCCAGGCCGCCGGGGAGCCCGTACCTGAGGTAGTACATCGGCCCGCCGCTCTGTTCACCCTTGGCGTCGACGCGGCGGAACTTCACGCCCAGCAGGGCCTCACTGTACTTGGTGGCCATGCCCAGGAGACCGACCATCCACATCCAGAACAGGGCGCCCGGGCCTCCCGTGCCGATGGCGAGGGCGGCACCGCCGATGTTGCCGACACCGACGGTGGCGGCCAGGGCGGTGCTCAGCGCCTGGTAGTGGGAGATGTCGCCCTGGACGGACTCGTCCTCCTTGCGTCGGACGAGCGCCAGCCACAGCGCGTGCGGCAGACNAAGAGTTGGAGCAGGCGCAGGCGGATCGTGAGGAACAGGCCGACGATGAACAGCAACGGGATGAGGACGAAGGGCCCCCAGATGATGTCGCTGAGGATGCCCGCCATTTCGAGGAGTTGGTCCACAGGGGGTCTCCCTATCGGTGAGTGTGTGGGGACGGGGTCGCCGGTGCTGCCGTACGTGGGGAGCCGACACCCTCGCGATCGCTTCGGCGCTGGTGAACACCCGCGATACCGGCAAAGAATCGCACCGGCGCGTCACAGGCGAATAACGCGTGTTCCACATGCCGGTTTCTTTGGGAACTCGTACGTCCCTACGTACGTTCGCGCGGCGTCAGGCGCCGTTCTCGTCACTCTGGGCGAGGGCGAGCCTGCTGAGGGCGGCCGCGACCTCGGCGGGGTCCGCACCCCGTCCCACCGCGACGCCCATGAGGTAGGTGGTGAGGGGAGCGGCGGGCCGGGCGACGGAGTGGGCGGCGTCCCGGGCGAGATCGAGCACCCGATCGACGTCCTCCTTCCGAAGCGGTTCCGTACCGGTCAGGTCCAACTCTCTTCGGACCGCTTCCGCCCATTCCACGAGGGTCACCACATGACTCCTTAGAGCAATATATTGGTTACTTACAGCGATCATATCCACCGGAGCGTCACCCTGTGGACACGCGGGCACACGAGCTCGGTCACCGCCCGCTCGGCCTGCCCACGCCTGGTCTTCGGGTGCGGTTCCCCCGCGCCCTGACCGAGGTTCACCCCACGAGCCTAGCGTCGGAGTCAGCCATCCCCCGGCGTTGGGAGCCGCTCGTATGTCCCCGGACGAAACCCGAGAGCCGCTGCGCGTGGCGATCGTGACCGAATCCTTCCTTCCCCAGGTCAACGGGGTGACCAACTCCGTGTGCCGTGTCGTCGACCTGCTGGCCGACCGCGGCCACGAGGTCCTGCTGCTGGCCCCGGGCCCCGGCCCCTCCTCCTACGCGGGTTTCCCCGTGGTGCGCCTGCCGTCCCTGCCGCTGCCCCTCTACCGGGGTTTCCCCATGGGACTGCCCGCCCGACGCGTGATGACCGCGGCGATCCGCGCCTTCTCCCCCGACGTGCTGCACCTGGCCTCCCCCGCCCTGCTCGGCTCGGCGGCCGTGGAGACCGCCCGCAGGTGGGCCCTGCCGACCGTGGCCGTGTTCCAGACCGACCTGCCCGGCTTCGCCGGCCGCTACCGCCTTCCCGGCCGGGACGCCCTCTGGTCGCTGCTGCGCCGTACGCACGCGGCGGTGGACCGCACCCTGGTCCCCTCCTCGGCCACCATGGAGACGCTGTCGGATCGGGGGTTCCCCCGGCTGGACCTGTGGCGTCGCGGTGTCGACACCCGGCGCTTCTCCCCCGACCACCGCGACGCGGAGCTGCGTCGCGGGCTCGCGCCGGGCGGGGAGGCGATCGTGGGTTACGTGGGGCGGTTGGCCCGGGACAAGCGTGTGGAGATGCTGGCACACGTGTCCCGGCTGCGCGGGATCAGGCTGGTCGTGGTGGGTGACGGCCCCGAACGCGCCCGTCTGCGCAGGATCCTGCCCGACGCGGTGTTCACGGGGCAGCGCACGGGCGGGGAGCTGTCGCGCCTGTACGCGTCCATGGACGTGTTCGTGCACACCGGCGCGGACGAGACGTTCTGTCAGGCCCTCCAGGAGGCACTGGCCTCCGGGGTGCCGGTGGTGGCCCCGGCCTCGGGCGGACCGCTGGACCTGGTGCTGCCCGAGCGCAACGGGCTGCTGTACGCGCCGGACTCGGCGCGGGAGCTGCGGGTGGCGGTGGGGCGGCTCGTCCACAACCGNCGGGGCGCCCGCCCGTCGGTGGAGCACCGCACGTGGGACGCGGTCGGCGAGCAGCTGCTCGGGCACTACCGGGCGGTGATCGCCTCCAGCGCGGAACTGGCCGCCCGGGGCGTCGGGTCCGGAGGCGGAGCCGCGGAGGGGGCCGGACGTGTTCCGGCCTCCCCCGGAAGGAGCGGCCGGGGGAGGCCGGAGACTGGTGCGTCCGCCCCGCCCCCTTACACGGGGCGGACGCCGGAACGGTCTAGCTGACCGTCTGTGGTGCGGTGGCCTCGGGGCGCGCGGGGACCGGGGTCGACGCTCCGGTGAGCAGCTCGTCCAGGACCTCGGTGAGGCGGTCGAGGTGGTCGCGGATCCAGGGCAGCGCCAGCGGGTCGGTGGCGGCCAGGGCGGCGTAGCGCCGTTCCTCGCTGTCGCCGTAGAGCAGGCTGGTGGCGACCCGCATGCGCAGGGCTCCGGCGCCCTCCCCGAACTCGGCGGCGGGCAGCACTCCCATGCCGAAGCGGTCCAGCAGCAGCCCGGTCAGGTCCGGCCCGGTGGCCACTCCGTGCAGGGCGGCCAGCTGTTCGCGGGCCGGTTCGAAGTCGGGGTAGAGGTAGAAGGCCGCCCGCGGCGCGGACACGGTCGCGCCCGCGCGGACGAAGGCCTCGGTGACCGCGCCCGCGACGATGCCGTGCAGGCGGCGGCTGCGGTCGATGTGGTCGAGGAGTTCGGCGGGTTCGGTGAAGGCGTGGGCGGCGGCCTCCTGGACGGGTGCGGCCGGACTCGACCAGATCTCGCTGGCCACCCCGAGCAGTCCGCCGCGCAGGCGGTGGCCGATCTCGGAGTCGGGCAGGCGCAGGACGCCGATACGCCAGCCGCCCAGGGCCAGGTTCTTGCTCAGGCCGGTGGAGATGACGGTGCGCTCGGGCGCGTACTCGGCCGGGCTGTGTACCTCGGTGGCTTCCCCGCCGGGGTCCGCCGGGTGGACGAGGTCGCGGTAGATCTCGTCGGAGATGATGACCAGGTCGAGTGCGCGGGCCACCTCGCACAGGTGGCGGACGGTGTCGGCGCTGGCCACGGTCCCGGTCGGGTTGTCGGGCAGGGTGACGACGACGGCGTTGACCGTGCGGCCCTGTTCGCGTGCGGCGGTGACGGCGGCGTGCAGGAGGTCGGGCTGCGGTACGCCGCCCTGGCCGGTGGCGGTGGGGACCATGACGGGACGCTGGCCCACCAGGCGGCTCTGGGCGGCGTAGCTGACCCAGCTGGGCGCGGCGATCGCGGTGTCGCCGCCGATCTCCAGCAGAAGGCTGTAGAGGAGCGGCTTGCTGCCGGGCCCGGCGATGACCAGCGCGGGGTCGGTGGGCAGCCCGCGGCGCTCCCAGTACCCGGCGGCGGCCTCGCGCAGGGCGGTCGACCCCGCGACGGGACCGTAGGCGTTGGCGCCGTTTCCGGCGGTGAGCCGGTCACGCATGACCGGGTGGACCGGGAGTCCGGCCTCGCCGAAGCCCAGGGGAAGCACGCGGACCCCCTGGCGGCGCTTCTCGGCGAGGGCTTCGTTCACGGCGAGGGTCGCGGACACAGTGACGGTCATCGATGACTCATCTCCGGCTTGTCGTGGAATGCGTGGCCGTCGCCACCTGGGGCGATGGTCTCTCACCACACACACTGCCCATCTCACCCCATCAGCACAAGCGAGCCTTTTCGATGCTGAGCGTAAGCTCTTCTTATGCTTGATCTGCGCCGACTGCACATCCTCCGTGAGTTCAGCGTCCGGGGCACCATCGCCGCCACCGCGAGCGCCCTCGGTTACACGCCCTCAGCCGTCTCCCAGCAACTGGCCACGTTGGAGAGGGAGGCGGGTGTGGCACTGCTGGACCGCTCCGCGCGGGGCGCGGAGATCACGGACGCCGGACGGCTCCTGGTGACGCACGCCGAGGACATCCTGGCTCTGGTGGAGGCGACCGAGTCGGTGCTGGCGGAGCAGTCCGGCCGTGCCCTGGGCGTGGTCACCGTCACGGCCTTCCCGACCGCGGCGGTGGCGTTCGCGCCCCTGCTCGTACCGCTGCTGCGCCAGCACGAGGGGATGCAGCTGCTGTTGCGCCAGACCCTGACGGCGACGGGGACCCAGCAGGTGCGTTCGCGCGAGGTGGACATCGCTTTGGTGGACGACTGGTCCGGGCAGCATCCCGGGCGCGGTCCGGACAGCGGGCTGCGGCACGTCAACCTGATGCGCGACCCGATGGTGCTGGCGGTTCCCGAGGAGCATCCGCTNNNNTTGGAGAGGTTGCTGAGCGAGTCGTGGATCGTGACGCCCGAGAGTGAACGCTCACGCTACGGCACGGACCGGCTTCTGTCCGAGGTGGGCGGGCTGCCCTCCGCGGCATGGGAGTTCGAGGGCCTGGGGACGGTCCTGAGCCTGGTCTCGCGCGGGATCGGGATCGCGGCCGTCCCGGCCCTGGCCATGGCGGGCGCACCGGCCGGGCTCGTCTACCGGAAGCTGCCCGCCTCCGCGCCCGAGCGGCACGTGTACGCGGTGGTGCGTCCGGCGGCCATGAGGAGACCGGCGGTGCAGGTGACCCTGACGGCCCTGCGCGACGCGTCACAGCAGGTGAACCGGGAGATCGCCGGGACCACCATCTCCTGATCCCGGTGGCCGGGGGCTGGGGTCGACGCCGTTCCGGGCCGGTGGCCGCCGGTGAGCCCGGGGGTGGGCCTCGGGGCTGAGAATCCTGGGGGTCCTGCTCGGAGTCCTGGGCCCGGCTCCCGCACGGGCCGTCCACAGCCCGGAACCCGCTCTGGCGCGGTCGTGTCCGCCCACGGTTCAATGGAAAACGGGGGGCCACCCCACCCCGTCCGTTTCGGCGTGCCCCGGTCCCGCGGCCGGGTGCGGGGCCGCACACGACGGGTGGTCCGACCCCGGGGTCGGACCACCCGTCGTTCACCCGTCCTTGCGGCGCGTTCGATCGATGCGGCGGCGCAGTCGACGGCACACGTGGAGCGCTCGGTCACGGTCGTCGCGGGCGTTCCACCATCGTGCGTAGGCTTCCAGTCTCCGTTTTCGCAGTGCCTCCAGCTCGGCCTCCATCCGGTTCACCCGGTGCTCCAGGTCGATGCGTTCGCGTTCGAACACCGACATGTCACGCTCATGGAACCCCGCCTCGCGTTCGGCGCTGACGAGCCGTTCGGTGAGGCCTTCGGCGACGTTTCCGCCCCGGGCGATCCGGCCGCGACCGGACTGTGCACTGATGCCTTCGAACCACACAACATCTTGTGTATCCCGCAGCGGGGCAACATCACATTTCGCTACGCAAAGAATACGGAAAGTGGCAAAGGCTGCATTTCGGACAAAACGCCCCCGCTACACGGCGACCATCCTCTCGGCCCGCGGCGGCGCCTCCTGGCGGAACCGGGTGTAGACGCCCTCGAACCGCTCCAGCGACCGATGGTGGTCATGCCGCCGCGCGAGCTCACGGCTGGCCGCGCCCATGGCACTCCGGGTCTCCTCGGACCCGAGCACGGCGATCAGCCGGTCCGCCATGTACGCGGAGTTGCCGGGCGGGAAGAGGAAACCGTTGCGCCCCACCTCCACCAGGTGCGGCAGCGCCATCGCGTCGGCGGCCACCACCGGCAGACCGGTGGACATCGCCTCCAGGGTGGCGATGCTCTGCAACTCGGCCACACCCGCGATGGCGAAGACGTCCCCCGCGGCGTACACCGACGGCAGGTCCTCGTCGGGAACGAACCCCAGGAAGAACACCCGGTCCGCCACGCCCAGCTCCTTGGAGAGCGCCCGCAGTTCCTCCTCGCGCTGGCCGGTCCCCGCCAGGACCAGCTGCGCGTCCCGCTCCGGCACGATCCTGGCCAGCGCGCGGATCGTGTCGTCGATCCGCTTCTCCTCGTCGAGCCTGCCCACGAACACGACCGTGTCCCGGTCGGGCAGGCCGAACCTCAGGCGCGCCGCCGCCCTGGCCCGCCGCGGCCGGGGACGGAACCGCTCCAGGTCGATCCCGCACGAGATGGCCTCGACCTCGCGCGCGAACCCCTTCTCCCGCAGCAGCTGGGCGGCACGCGGGGTCGGTGTGGTCACGTGGTCGGCCTCACCGGCCACCCGGACCATGTCGTTCCAGGCCAGCGTCCCCGCGGCCTGCTGCATGGAGGAGGGGATCCGGGCGTGCGCGTACAGGTTGTCCGGCATGAAGTGGTTGGTGAGCACCACCGGGACGCCCGCGGCCCTGCCCCTGCGTATCGCCGAGCGGCTGAGCGGGAAGTGGCTCTGCGCGTGCACGACGTCGGGATCCAGGCGCTGCACGATCCTGGCGATGTGGCCGCCCATGCCCAGGGGAACCGCGGCGCGCATGCTGTCCTGGAGGGGGATCAGCATGGAGCGCAACCGGTGCTCGGTCACCCGGTTGTTGACCCGCACGTGGGGCTCACCCCCTTCGGAGGGGCACACCACGTGGACCTGGTGCCCGCGTTCCGCCAGCCCCTCGGCCAGGCGGTGGGTGAAGTATCCGGCACCGTTGACGTCGGGAGGGTAGGTGTCGCTGGCGATCAGGACACGCAACGGACGGGCCATGGTGGCACTCCTTCGTTCAGCGTTCGGGTATGCGGATGGTCGTCTCTGGGTTGCGGTAGCGCGCCTGTGCCAGCGCGATGGTCCCGGCCACGGCGAGGCAGGCGAAGACCAGCGCGCCGAACCGTGCGGGAGCGCTCTCCGGCACCCCCTCCCCGAGGAGGAGGACGCCGATACCCACGCCGACCACCGGATCGGTGACCAGGAGGGTCGCGTAGGCGGCCGAGAAGTGCCCGCTCCGGTAGGCGTTCTGCATCAGGAGGGCTCCGAAGACCGCCGTGACCACCGCGAGCGGGGTCAGCCAACTGAGCAGACTGGTCCAGTCCTCCTGGGCGTTGGCGGCCAGGACCCGTGCCAGACCGGACGTGGTCCCCATGGCCGTTCCGCCCGCGAGGGCGAGCAGGAGGGCGCGGGCTCCGCTGTTCATCCAGTGCGCCGTGAGGTGGATGGCGGCCCCCGCACCGAGGGTGACCGCGGCGAGTCCCAGTGCCGCGCCCGTCGTCATGACCGGGGCGGTGGAGGAGTGCGGGAAGAGGGAGATCAGGCCGACGAGGCCCACCATGACGACGGTTCCGGCGACGATCTGGGAGAGGCCGACCCCGCGGCGGTTGAACAGGGCCGACAGGACGATGGCGAACAGCAGGCCGGTCACACCGATCGGCTGGATGATGGTCAGCGGCGCGCTGCTGAGGGCGACCAGGTGCAGTACCGATCCGACGACCGCCGCGGCGCTGCCGACCATCCAGCGGGGCTGGCGCAACAGGTGCAGCAGGAATCCCGCACGCGCCACCTCGCGGCCGGGGGCTCGCACAGCGTCGCGCTCCTGGAGGGCGGACCCGAACGCGAGGGTGAACGCCCCCGCGACGGCGATGAGGATCGGCGGCAACATCAGCGCCACCAGCCCACGGGCGTCCCCCGGCTCTCCAGCATCGCCGCACCTCCTGGCACTCGGTTCTCCCTGTTGGGGCGGTTGTCTCTGGTCTCCCCGGTGTAGCTGCTACCCCGGGCCCCTCTCGTTCCCCCGGTTTCGCCGGTTTCCCCGAGTCAGCTGGTAGACCCCAGTCCCCTGGGTTCGCCGGTTTCCCTGGTTCTCCTTGCTTCTCCCGTGGCGCCTCCGGGCCACGGACACGACCACAACGCTAGGGACGGGCGCCGCGTCCCGGCGATAACGCCACCCCCACGTTCCACCGTGGTGGTAACCCCACGAAGTCGGTGTGATGGCCTACGGAAACCATCGCGCCGATCCGGGAAACCGCAGCGTCGTCACCCTCGGGGAGCGGGTACGGGACGGCCGCGAAGGATTTCGGGGGTGTGCCCGCGCGGAAGCTCATGGCACTATGTCCGGTATTGGTCTAGACCGGATAGGAGCGGTTACCCGTGCCTGACACCTCCCCCTTCTCCACACACCCCCTCGTTCCCCGTCCCGCCGCGGCGGCCACGGGCGGAACCGGAGGCCTCACACTCACCGCGTCGACCAGGGTGTCCGCCGATCCCGACGCCCGTGGCACGCTCACGTGGCTCCAACGTGAACTCGGGGCGGCGACCGGTCTGCCCCTGTCCACCGGTGACGAGGCCAGCGCGCAGGTCCGGCTGAGCGTGGACTCCGAGGCGGGTCTGGGACGCGAGGGCTACCGGCTGATCGTGGACGGCGAGGGGGCCATCATCGTGGGCAACGACCCCGCCGGTGTGTTCTACGGCGCGCAGACCCTGCGCCAGCTGCTGCCCGCCGACGTCTACCGCGACGCCCCGGTGGGCGGCGCGGAGTGGACCCTGCCCGCCGTGAGCGTCACCGACGCGCCGCGTTTCCGGTGGCGGGGCGTGATGCTGGACGTGGCCCGCCACTTCGTGCCCAAGCGCGAGGTCCTGCGGTTCATCGACCTGCTGGCCATGCACAAGCTCAACGTCCTGCACCTGCACCTGACCGACGACCAGGGGTGGCGCGTGGAGATCCGCCGCTACCCGAAGCTGACCCGTGACGGCTCCTGGCGGACCCGGAGCCAGGTGGGCGCCAGCAAGCCCCCGGTGTTCGACGACCGCCCGCACGGGGGCTTCTACACCCAGGACGACATCCGCGAGATCGTCGCCTACGCCGACGCCCGGCACGTGGCCGTCGTCCCCGAGATCGACGTGCCCGGCCACTCGCAGGCCGCCATCCACGCCTACCCCGAACTGGGTGAGAGCGGGCTGATCCCGGTGGGGACCCAGTGGGGCGTCTCCGAGGAGGTGCTCGCGGTGACCGACGAGGTCCTGGAGTTCTACCGCAACGTCTTCGACGAGTTGATGGAGCTGTTCCCGAGCACGTACGTCCACGTGGGCGGCGACGAGTGCCCCAAGACCCAGTGGAAGGCGAGTGAGTCCGCGCAGAGGCGGATCAAGGAGGAGGGGCTGGCCGACGAGGACGCGTTGCAGAGCTGGTTCATCCGCCAGCTGGACGCGCACCTGACCTCGCGCGGTCGCCGTCTGGTCGGGTGGGACGAGATCCTGGAGGGCGGACTGGCCGACGGGGCGACCGTGATGTCCTGGCGCGGCGAGGAGGGCGGCGTCGCCGCCGCCCGCGCCGGTCACGACGTGGTCATGAGCCCCACCCACACCTCCTACCTGGACTACCGGCAGTCCGAGGCCGACGATGAACCCGTCAAGGTGGGCACGCTGCTGCGGGTCGAGGACGTCTACCTGGCCGAGCCGGTGCCGTCCGGTCTGACCGAGGAGGAGGCCGGGCACGTGCTGGGCGCGCAGGTGAACGTGTGGAGCGAGCACCTGGACACGCCCCGCCGGCTGGACTACATGGTGTTCCCGAGGCTGTCGGCGTTCGCCGAGCAGGTGTGGTCGTCCGGTGAGCGCGACTACGCCGAGTTCGAACCCCGGTTGAGGCGGCACCTGGAGCGGCTCGACGCGGCCGGGGTGGAGTACCGGCCGCTGGAGGGGCCGCGCCCGTGGCACACCCGCCCGGGTGTGGTCGGCTGGGGGTGAGCGCGCCCGGCCGGTGATCGCGGAGGCGTTGTCCACGGGAACGCGGTGACGGGTTCGGGCTGAGGGGCTCCGCAGGTGGGCCACGGTCGACGGGCTGGCCGGTCGTCCCGGCGGTAGGTCGTGCGTACCTGTTCTGCATCATCGGCACGCACCCACCCGGGCGGTCTCTCAGCACAGCCGTTTCTGTGAATTGCTCCGCGTCCGCCGGTCTGGCGGTGGTCCGGACCGGCGGACGGGGCGACGTCACGCAGGAGCGCCGAGCGGAGGGTGCTCGAGTACGCGGGGCTTGTACTCGACCAGCTGGATGCGGCCGTCGAAGGTGCGGTGCTCAATCATCTCGAGGGCGACGTCCGGATAGCCGTCGTAGATACGTTCTGCGCCCGTGTTCCCGGTGATCACCGGGAACATCACGACCCGGAAGCGGTCGACGAGTCCGGCTCGTAGCAGGGATCGGCACAGGCTCAGGCTTCCGATCGTGCTGAGGAGCCCCGAGCCACTCGACTTCATGGCGCGGACCACCTCGACGGCGTCGTCGCGGACGAGCGTGGAGTTGGCCCACGTCAGTGGCTCCTCGAGCGAGGAGGAGAACACCACCTTGGACGCTCGCGTGAGCTCGTCGACGGACGCCTCTTCCTCGGGCCTGAAATCGGCCTGGCTGTTCGGGACCTCACCAGCGGCGAAACCCGACATCTGGCGGTAGGTATTCGCTCCCATCAGGTGGGTGGCCTCGGGCTGCTCGCCGAGCCATGCGAGGTACTCCGGGCCCTCAAGGCCCCAGAACCCGGGCCAGCCCTCCCCCGACGCGTGGCCGTCGAGGGAGGTGATGAAGTCAACGAGAAGCTCCGACATGGCGGTGTCCTTTCCTGGGGTGTCACAAGCTTTGACCGGCCGGGAGCCACAAACTCATCGGCCGCGCGCCGGGGCAATGAGAGAACCCGTGACGCTGCAGCCGATCGCCTCGTCCGAGGGGGGAGACAGCGTGGCAAGCACTGCTGGTCGAGGAGACGTCGAGACGCTGGTCGTGCCGATCCGCTGGCTCCGCCCGCCCAACTCCCGGCCGCCGCCAAACCACATCGATGCGAGCCGACGCTTATGGTGACGCGGCCGGGGATCCTCCGACACCACCATCCCCGACCGGCCTTCCGTCCACCACCCCGCCGCCGAACCTGTGGACGACCCCTGACGGCCCCGGAGGCGGGACGGCCTCAGAAGTAGGTGGCCACCATCTCCACGACGGTGTCCCCGTCGTCCACCACCGGGATGGTCCGCCAGCGGTCGAAGGCCGTGCACGGGTGCGAGATCCCGAAGGAGACCAGGTCGCCGGGGCGCAGCTCCAACCCCGGCGGCACACTCAGGTAGGCGTGGTGATCGTTGAGGTCGGTCACCTCCAGGCCCTCCGCCGCCGTGCTGGCGCCGTCCGTTCGGCGCACCCGGCGCGGAACGGGGAACCCCTGGTCGTGGTTGGCCTCGCGACGGCCCAGGGAGGCGATCGCCAGTCCCTTCTCCGGGACGGAGATGACCTGGGCCCACAGCTCCAGGGCAGCGGTCAACGCCTCGGACCCCTCAGGCAGACGCCGGTAGGGCGTGGTGCGTTGGTACAGGCCGTCGTCATGGACCACGTAGGCACCGCTGCGCAGGATCGGAACGACGTCCTCCCTTCCGCCGAGCTCCTCGGCGACCAGGTCGAACCACGCGCTGCCGCCCACCGACAGCACCGGTCGCTCCAGTCCGTGCCGGGAGGTCAGTGCCGCGGCGTCGTCGAGCAGGAGTCGCAGGAAACCGCGAACACCGTCGGCGTCGCCGAGCGGACCCTCGTAGCCCGCCACTCCGGCCAGTTCCAGACCGGGCGCGTCCACGACGGCGCGTGCCACCGCGAGCACCTGCTCACGGGTACGGCAGCCGGTGCGTCCGCCGGGGACCCCGCGTTCGACCATCACGCGCAGGGGACGTCCTCCGGGGCGGTCGGCGGCCCGCGCGGCGACCGACACGCCCTCGGCGGAGTCGACGTAGAAGAGAAACTCGAAGTCGGGGTCCCGGTCGAGCTCGCCGGCCACCCAGCGCAGCACGCGCTCGTCGAGCAGCTCGTTGGCGAGCAGGATCCGGCGCACGCCGAACCCGCGGAAGGCCAGGACCTGGTTGGCGGTGGCGGCGGTGCTCCCCCAGGCGCCCGCGTCCAGTTGGCGCTGGATGAGGACGGGTGACATGGAGGTCTTGCCGTGCGGGGCGAACAGCAGCCGGTGGCGCGAGGCGAAGTCGGCGAGCGCGGCGATGTTGCGGTCCAGCGCGGAGGCGCGCAGCACCATCAGAGGCCAGGTGAACGGCCCGGTGAACAGGTGGTCGCGGCGGGCGGCGAACTCCTCCAGGGTGACCGGGTCGCCCGTCCACCACAGACCCTTGGTGCGCCAGTCGACGTGTTCGCGGGGGATGGTCAGGCGGTCGCTCAACGGGCCTCCCGGTGCAGGATCGGTCCGGCGGACGGGTGGCGTGGCGAGGTCCGGGCGCGCATGTCCTTCTCTCGTTCTCCTCGGGGGCGTGTCCGTGCTGGACCCGCTCCTTCCGCACCAGCGCCCTGGGGCCGCCGCGGCGGCCCCAGGGCGGGGTTTCCGGTAGGGGTCGGACCGATCATCCCACTGGTACGGACCAGTGGCCAGGGGTCGGTCAGCGGGTCACGGGCAGCGACGGGATGGGAATCCTGACCAGGGGCGGGGACTTCCTGCTGTGGGCGGCGATGGCCTCCTGCCCGACGTCGGGGTAGTCGGTGATGAACCCGTCGACCTTCCAGTCCAGGACGGTGTCCATCCGCGACCGCTCGTTGATGGTGTAGGGCATGATCCCCATCCCCGCCTCATGGACCCTCTCGACGTAGGTGGCGTCGATGGTGTTGTGGTTGGGGTTGATCATCTGCGCCCAGGAGAACTCCTGGATGCGGTCCTCGGGGACCCGGCCCAGCAGGGCGTGCGGCACGGACGGCAGCAGATCCTTGGAGCGGCGCACCGCCTCCCAGTCGAAGCTCTGCATGACCAGGCGCCGGGGCTCCCCGGAGGGGTTGGACTCCAGCCAGCTCCCGCGCTCGGTCAGCTGGTCCGCGATCTCCTGTTCGATGCCGGGGTAGAGCGAGGGTTCCTTGAGCTCGAGGAAGAGGTTGAGGTCCAGTTCCTCCATCCGGTCGAGCGCCTGGGCGAAGGTGGGAACGGGTTCGCCCTTGAAGGAGGAGTCGAACCACGACCCCGCGTCGAGCCTGCGGATCTCCTCCATGGTGAAGTCACTGACGTGGTAGGAGTCGCGGTCGGGGAAGACGTCCTCGACGTCGGTGGTGCGCTCGAGGGTGGTGTCGTGTATGAGGACGAGGACGCCGTCCTCCGTGCGCTGGACGTCGACCTCGACGGTCTCGGCTCCCATCTGGTATGCCGCGTCGAGGGCGGCGAGGGTGTTCTCGGGTGCGTGACCGGACGCCCCCCGGTGGGCGACGGCGATCAGCGGGCGCTCTGATGTCGTGTACTCGGTGACCGCGGATCCGCTCTCCGACCACCGAGGATCGGCGCCCGGCATCGCGGACGACGCGCTCGCGCTGGTGACGACGAAGAACGATACGGCTGCGACGACGATGCCGATGCGCTGCACCAGACCTCCCAAGTGCGCGTGAACGTGCCGGCTACTTCCTCAGGTTGAGTGCGTATGGTGACCATGTGGTTACCGACCGCCAAGCAGCCGGTGATCCGCTGCCCATCTTCTGGTGATGTGTCCGGCAGTTCGACGACATTCTCACTTAATGCATCCATTTGATCACTTCATGTACGGGTTTTGACCCCCGAGCCTCTTGGTGATTACTCAGGGCCTGCAAACATCACTAGGAGTAGTCGATGGGAAGGAGCACTCATGCGCAAGCACCACAAGAGGTGGGTCGCGCTGATCGGCGCCGCCGCGATCGCGTCGTCGGGATGGGTCAGTATCCCCGCGGTGGCCGACGAGAAGGACACGCGAACGGTCACGGGGCCGGAGGACGGCCGGGACGCCTCCCCGTACAGCCTCGATGGCTACGGGATCGGTTACCTGCCCGCTGGCCTGGAGCGATACGGGGTCAGCTCCTCGACCGTGGCCGACCGTCTCGGCAACCGGCAGTCGCAGCTTTCCTGGATGCGGGGCCCCGGCCAGCTGCTCGGCAGGGTCTCGGTCCTGCGTTCCGACCGTTACCAGAGCCTCGACGACCTTCGCGAGCACCGGTACGGACACCTTCCCGAGAGGACCCTGGAACGCCTGGCCTCGGGCGAGGCCCTCCGGAACGAGGCCTACCTGTCACCGGAGACCGGCGACCTGTTCTGGATGGAGGAGCCCGGGGTGGCCGTGTCCGTGTACCTCCAACCGGACCGGTGGGGCAGCGGCGAACTGGTCAGGATGGCGGAGTCGCTGACCGAGTTGAAGGAGGGGTCTCCCGAGGAGCCCGCCACGGAGGGGGCCGAGGAGCCGACCGCGGAGGAACCGACGGTCGAGGAGCCCTCCCAGGAGGGCGGTGCGTCGGAGACCGCGGAGGAGGGGACCGGCGGAGCCGCCGGTGGGTCCACCGGGGCGACCGGGCAGGAGGAGCCCGCGGAGGAGGGCGGAGACGCGCAGAAGCCCGCTGCCGAGGCGGGTGAGGAAGCGACCTCCGTGGACGGGGTCACTGACGGGACCACCGTGGGCACCTCCCCCGTCGGGCGGCCCGAGACTCCGGAGACCCACAATGAAATCGAGACCTCTGAAGCCTCCGAGACCTCCGATACCCCTGGGGTGACGGCCGGAGGAGAGGAGGACGCCTCGCAGGAGAAGCCCGACGCGGAGGAGCCCGCGGGCTCCGAGCAGACCGAGGAGACCAGGGTCCGACAGGCCAAGGAGTGTGTCATCCACCGGTTCGTGGACTTCGGGACCGGGGAGACCAGCCTTGCCGAGGCCGGGATGACGCCGTCCAGCAAGGAGTTCGTCGAACGGACCCTGGCGCTGGCCCTGGAGGAACTCAGCGACGAAGAGCGCGACCGTCTGCTGGCCACCATCTGGTACTACGGCGACGAGGGCGCGAAGGCCGGTGCCGTCGACGACTGCGCTCGGACCCTCGACATGACGCGTGGTGAGGTGGAGACGGTCATCTACGGACTCGCCTCGGTGATCGCCGAACTCGTGGAGGCCGCCGAGCAGCACGAGGCCACGCACGACGAGACCGTGGCGCGCACGCTTGACGTGGTGGAGGACACCCTGCCCGTGGAGCCGATCGGCGCCGCGGAGTGGGAGGAGATGGTGACGTCCCTGCCGTGGAGCCTCCCGACCGGGGCCTCCTGAGGTGGCGTGCCTTCAGGCGCGGCGCGGGGCCGCCGTCGGGGTGGTGCCGCGCCCGGAGGCCGACCGTGGCGGAAGGCGGTCGGCGGGGCGGGATACCGTGCACTGAGTGCGCTGAGGGCGTCGGCCAGAGGTGTGCGGCGGGGACTGCCGGGCCGGAGGCCGCCGTGGTGGTGGAGGGCGACGGGCGGGCGCCGCGCGGGGAACGCCGTCCCTGAGAGTGGTGGAGGACGAAGAGCTGGTGCCGCTCCCGAGGCCAACCGCTGAGGGAGCGGAGGGCGAGGGCCGGGAGAGCACCGCGCACGGAACCACCCCCGTGAGAGCGGCAGGTGGCTGTCGGAGGGCAGCACCATGCGGGCGGGCCGTGAGCCCCCCTGACATCCAGTCAACCCGGGGTGGGCGCACGCCACCAGTCCCGGGTTGTTTCTGTGGACGGCCCGCCCAAGGAGACCGTCCTGTGGAAAACCGGTCAGGGGGCCGTTCATGGGAACAACCCATGATGTACCGTCACCTCAGGTCCACGACCCGGTGACCGAGATCACCCCCTTCGGCCGCCACGCCTCCACCCGGGGCACGCCCGGCCCGGACCACGGTGGCGACCCCGCCATCCCCGCTCCCTGAGGAGGACCCGCTCAGATGCCCGGTTTCACCACCCGCCCCCAACTCCGAGGTGACTTCGGCATGGTCGCCTCCACCCACTGGCTGGCCAGCGCCACCGGCATGTCCCTGCTCGAACGCGGCGGCAACGCCTTCGACGCCGCCGTCGGGGTGGGTTTCACCCTCCAGGTGGTCGAGCCCCACCTCAACGGCCCCGGCGGCGAGGTCCCCGTCGTCTTCCAGGCCGCCGGAAGCGCTCCCCGGGTCCTGTGCGGCCAGGGCGTCGCCCCCGCCGCGGCGACCACCGACGCCTACGCGGGGATGGACCGCGTTCCCGGCAGTGGCGTGCTCGCCGCCACCGTTCCCGGGTCCTTCGACGCCTGGATGCTGCTCCTGCGCGACCACGGCACCATGACCGTCCGCGACGTACTCGACCACGCCATCGGACTCGCCGAGCGCGGCTACCCCGTCCTGGACCGCATCGCCGCCGCCGTCGAGGCCCTCACCCCCGTCTTCTCCCGGCACTGGGCCGGTTCCGCCGCCGTCTACCTACCGCACGGCGCCGCGCCCAGAGCCGGATCCCGGCTGCGCAACCCCGCCCTGGCCGCCGCCTACCGGCGGATCGTCGCCGAGGCCGAGAGCGCCGGGAGCGACCGCGAGGCCCAGATCGAGGCCGCGAGAAGGTCGTGGTCCCAGGGCTTCGTCGCCGAGGCGGTCGGGGACTTCCTGGCCTCCCCCGTCCCCAGCGGTTCGGGAGAGCCGCAGACGGCCCTGCTCACCGCACAGGACATGGCCGAGTGGAGCGCCTCCTACGATGATCCGGTCAGCGTCACCTACGGTTCCCACACCGTGCACAAGACCGGACCGTGGGGGCAGGGTCCCGCCATGCTCCAGCAGTTCCGCCTCGCCGAGGCCCTGGGCACCGGCCACGACGTGCGCGAGGGGATCAGCGCCGACTTCGTGCACGGGGTGACCGAGGCCGCCAAGCTCGCCTTCGCCGACCGCGAGGCCTGGTACGGCGACCCCGACTTCGTCGACGTCCCCCTCAAGGAACTCCTCAGCACCGACTACGCCGCCCGCCGCGCGGAGCTGGTCGACGGGTCCCGCGCCAGTCTGGAACAGCGCCCCGGCGGCGTCAGCGGCCGTCTTCCCTTCGAGCCTCCGCTGTACGTGCCGGGCCAGGCCCCCGGCGACCGCACCACGGGCGAGCCCACGGTGCGCGACGACGTTTCCAACCCCGCCGACCTGCGCGGGGACACCTGCCACGTGGACGTCGTGGACGCCTGGGGCAACATGGTCTCGGCCACGCCCAGCGGCGGTTGGCTCAGCAGTTCCCCGGTCATCCCCGCCCTGGGTTTCCCCCTGGGCACCCGGGCGCAGATGTTCTGGCTCGACCCGGCCTCCCCCAACGCCCTGGCGCCCCGCAAACGTCCCCGCACCACCCTGTCCCCCACCCTGGTCACCCGCGAGGACGGTCAGGCCGTGCTGGCGATCGGCACCCCCGGCGGCGACCAGCAGGACCAGTGGACCTTCACCGCCCTGCTGCGGATCCTCAACGGGGTGGAGAACCTCCAGGAGGCCCTGGACACCCCGATGTTCCACACCACCGCCTTCCCCAGTTCCTTCCATCCCCGCGAGACGGTCCCCGGCGGCCTGGTCGTGGAACCGGGTGTGGGCGAGGGGAACATCGCCGAGCTGCGCCGACGCGGGCACCAGGTGCAGGTCGTGCAGGAGTGGTCGCTGGGACGCCTGGCCGCCGTGGCCCGCGATCCGGAGACCGGCGAACTGCGCGCCGCGGCCGACGCCCGCGCCGCGCAGGGGTACGCGGCCGGCCGCTGACCTGGAGGAAGACGAACCGGAACCGAACCCGTCATGACATTGAGCGCGATGGACGGTAGACACGGGATGAGAGCGCTTGCCTGCATTGGTCTTCGGTCTTGCCAAATCGTCCGGTCACTGCTTATGTAGACCCTGTGCGACGGCACTCCGGGAGAGCTCCCGAACGCGCTCCGTCAGAACTCAATACCACCACATCAGGGCTCGTACGCTGTCTCCCCCTCCCTCAGTGACGGCCCTGTCCCCCTCCTGACCGAAGCCTGCCTTCCCCTCCCGGCTGGGTTTTTCGGACAGGGAGAAACGAGTGGTCCGTGGTGTCACCGGCGCGGTGACACCACGGACCACTCCCTTTCTCCGACGTCGGCGAACGGTCCCCGTACCGTCCAGCCCCGGACGAACCCCCCTCCCACGGCGGAACGCCCCGACCGGCGCCGGGCCGGACGGGGCGCTGGAAGCGGTGAGAGCGGACAGAGCGGTGGGGTCAGGACGGGACGTCAGCCTTGCTTTGGCGAGGCACCTCGGGGCCTCGGTCCCGGGAGGAATCGCCGTGCGGACGCGCCGCTCCACCAGTGATGCGAGTCACATTGAACTGGTGCGGCTGCGTGCTGTTACTGGGCTGCTACATGATGGTGGGCGTGTCGAAGATCGTGGTGCGGGTCAAGCTCGCGCCGTCGCCCGAGCAGGCCGCGGTGCTGGCCTCGACCCCGCGCGACCTCAACACCCACGCCACCCGGGTAGCGCACGTGGCTCACGAACGGGGCGTGTTCCGCAACTACGGTCTACGCGAACACACCTACCAGCAGTTGCGTGCGGCCGGGATGGGCTCACAAGCCGCCCAACACACCATAAAAAGGTGTGCGATGCCTACCGCGCCCAACGGTCCAACCTGGACAACGGCAACCACGGCCCCAAGGGATCGGCCCGTCGAGAGCGGATCGAGCCCGCACCCATCGCTTTCCGGGCCGACTCAGCGCACCCCTACGATCAGCGCGACCTGTCCTTCGCTCCGGACGCGCGCACGATCTCGCCGTGGACCCTCCCAGGCCGGTTGAAGGGCGTGCCGTTCATCGGATCGGCCAACCAACTCACAGCCCTGGCCGAGCACAAACGTGGCGAAGCCGACCTGTTGCGCAGCGACGGCACCTGGTTCCTGGCCGTGACCGTCGACGCCCCTGATGCCCCCGTGATCGAACCCGACACGCGGACCGGAACGCCTCCACCAGCATCGCCCGTCGGGGTGCTGTTGCGTGGGATGCGGGGCGGCGGTCACACGTCTGACCCGACCACCCGCTAGGGGTGGTCGGGTCAGACGCGGTGGGTTACCTCGCACCCAGCGGGGTGGTCCAACCGCACGCTCGGCCGTTCACGGCCGAGAAGCTGACGTGTTGACCCGCACGGCTCCCGCGTAGTTGTCGGTCCGCACCGGGGTGACGCGCACGTCCAGCCCGGTGCGCGGCGCCTCCAGCATCATGCCGTCGCCCAGGTAGATGGCCACGTGTGAGATGTAGTCGGGCGCGGTGGGGTCGGTGCGCCAGAACAGCAGGTCTCCGCGTTGGATGTCGTCGAAGGCCACGCGCTGTCCGGCGTTCCACTGGTCGTGGGTGACCCTCGGGATGGACACGCCCGCCTCGGCGAAGGCCCACTGGAGCAGGCCGGAGCAGTCGAACCCGCCCTCCGGGGTCTCACCGCCCCAGACGTAGGGGACACCGAGCTGGCTCTCAGCGTGGTCGATGACCTGCTCGATCACCGACGAGGGCACGGCATCGCCCTCGACGAGCGGCTCGGTGGCGTCCGCGACGAGCTGGAGGGAGGCGTCCTCGCCGAGGGCCTCCCGCAGGGCCTCGTGCAGCTCGGCCAGGTCGGCTTCGGGCGCCGAGATCACCAGGGCGTTGCCCCTGGGCATGCCCAGCTCGACCGCGCGCTCACGGGAGACCAGGGCGTCGATCCCGGCGATGCCGGAGGTGGCGTGCGTCCACACCTCCAGGGAGACCTCTCCGCGCCCGCCCGCGACGGTGACCTCGCCGCCGATCTCCAGGTCGCGTTCGGTACCGACGTCGTTGGACAGGGCGATGTGGCCCTCGGCGACGCCCTGCCAGACCTCGTCGGACGTGGCCGAGGGGTCGGGGGCGTGGTTGCGGAAGCTGGAGGGGCTGACGCCGAGCACCGAGGTGGGTTCGCCCTCGATCCCGACGCGTGCGGCGTCGACCGTCAGGACGCTCTCGACGCCGTCGATCGCGCGGACCGCCGAAACGGCCTCGCGGGGCAGGGTGCGGGGCGCGACGGCGAAGTACTCGACACTGCGCGCCTCGCGGAAGGGGGCCACGTAGGCGTCGCGTCGAAGGTCGGAGACGTCGGCGACCTCGGGGGGCGGGTTGTCGGTCTCCTGTCGGGGGTCGGTGCCGCTGGCGCTTCCGGAGGGAAGCTGTTCGCTGATGGGGGGACGGTCCTCGACCACCGGGTCCGCCCAGGCGGGCGGTGCTCCGAAGGCGGCGAAGGCGACGGCGAAGGCCGCCGTGGTTCCCGCACACGTTCTCAGACGGGTCCGCACGGGGGGGATCTCACCTTTCTGTGAGCGAGCCGCCCGGGGCATGGGGAACCCCTGCGACGCACGGCCTGTTGATTGTTCTGTACTGTCCGGATCCAAGAATGGGCGTATCGGGGCGAGTTTGCAAGAAGTCCACGCCGACCGATACAGGACGTCCATCCCGTGCTCATCCGATGTTCTGGGTGACCACCGGGGCCAGGGGGAAGCGCACCGGGCTGTTCCCGAAGAGGGTGACGCGGGTTCTGGCCTCGGCTTCGGCGACCGCACGTACCGTCTCCTCGGCCAGGTCGGCGGGCACGTGCAGGACGACCTCGTCGTGGACGAAGAAGACGATACCGGCGCCCTCCGGCATGTCCGGCAGGAGCTGGCGCAGCGAGGCGAGCAGGACGAGGGCCCACTCGGCCGCGGTGGCCTGGACGACGAAGTTGCGGGTGAACCTGCCGTGGGCGCGGCGGCGGCGTTCTCCTCCGGGGCCCGCGACGGTGGCGGCCCACCCGTCGGGGGCGGGTGAGGTGCGGCCCAGCCAGGAGCGGACGATGCCGCCGCCCTCTCCGGTACGCGCGGCGGAGTCCACGTAGTCCAGGGCGCGCGGGTAGAGGCGGCGCATGGTGGCCAGCAGGGGCGCCGCGTCGCCGGAGGTCTGCCCGTACATGGCCGAGAGCATGCCGATCTTGGCGCGTTCGCGGTCACCGCCCACGTGCACGGCCAGCCGTGCGTACAGGTCCTCCTCGGCGGCGGCCGCGGCCAGGGCGTCGTCGCCGGAGACGGCGGCGAGCACACGGGGTTCGAGCTGTCCGGCGTCGGCGCGGACGAGGACCCAGCCGGGGTCGGCCCGGACCGCCCCGCGCAGGGACCGGGGGATCTGGAGGGCTCCGCCGCCCCGGGTGGCCCAGCGTCCGGAGACCACACCGCCGACCACGTAGTCGGGGTGGAAGCGCCCGAGGCGCTGGCCGTCGGGGCCGGAACGCTGGCGCACCCAGCTCTCCAGCCACGTCCAGCCGTTGGCGGAGTGCAGTCGGGAGAGTTCCTTGTAGCGCAGCAGGAGCGGGACGACGGGGTGGTCGATCCCCTCCAGGACCCAGGAGCGGGTGGAGGCGACGGGGTGGCCGATCCACGCCATGGCCTTGAGGACCTGGGCGGGAGAGTCGGGGTTGACCTCGCGTCCGACGGACTCGCTGATGCGGGTGACGAGGTCGGCGAGCACGGGCGGGCGCTGCCCCGACGGGGGCCGGGGTCCGAGGAGTTCGGTGAGGATCTCGTCGTGGACGTCGGGGCGCCAGGGCAGGCCGTCGTGGCTCATCTCCGCGGCGGCGAGCCCTCCCGCGGACTCCACGGCGGCGAGCAGGCGCATGCGTCCGGCGTCGGGGAGTTCGGCGATGCGCCGCAGTTGGTCGGCGTGGACCTCGACCAGCGCGGCGAGGCGGTCCGTGCCCGGAGGCAGTGTGGAGCGGTCGGCCTCGAAGAGAGCGGGTTGGGCGGTGGTGCCCTCGCCGAGGGGACGGGCGGGGTCGTCGGGGACGGGCAGTCGATGCAGGCGGGCCCATGCGGCGCCCAGGGAGGAGGCCTCGCCGTGGCGGGCGTGGTAGCCCAACAGCAGGGCCTCGGTGAGCGCGGCGTCGTGGCAGCGCGAGACCCGCACTCCGGCGCGGACGAGGTCGGGATAGAGGTCCTCGCTGGCCGACCACACCCACCGGGGAGGTTCGGAACGGGCGTGCTCGGCCTCGCGGACGGCGGTGGCGAGGTCACTCACGTGGCGGACCGGGCCGGGGGCCTCGTCCAGTTCCTGGAGCCAGCCGCCGCCCTCGCCGTCGGCGACCACCGCTATCCGCATTCTCCCAGTCTGTCCCCTGTCTCTGACAGTTGGCCCCTTGTGAGCCCCTTCCGGGCTCCTTTCGGGATCCTGGGCTCTTCCTGGGGGTTTCCTGAGTCCCTTCCGGGCTCCTGCTGGCATCCCTCGCCCCGGTTCGGGGTGACGTCACCGTTCTCGGGCGCCGGGACGGACCACGTTGGCCAGTTCCCCGCCGGTGGCCCAACGGGCGAGCTGGGCGTCCATGAAGGCACGGGCCCGGGGATAGAACGCGGCCGAGCCGCCCGCGACGTGCGGGGTGAGGAGCACGCCGGGGGCGCTCCACAGCGGGTGGTCGGCGGGCGGGGGCTCGGGGTCGGTGACGTCGAGGGCGGCCCGCACCCGGCCCTTCTCCGCCAGCAGGGCGCCGGTGTCCAGGACCGCCCCCCGCCCCACGTTGACCACGAGCGCGCCGTCGCGCAGCAGGGCGAACTCACGGGCGCCGAACAGACCACGCGTGGTCTCGGTGAGCGGGGTGACCAGCACGACGACATCGGTGTCGGGCAGCAGGGCGTGTAGTTCGTCCACCCCGTGCACGCCCTCGTCCGGGCGGGCGCGGCTGGCCACGCGCACGACCTCGGTCTCGAAGGGCAGCAGGCGGCTCTCGATGGCCTGGCCGATGCTGCCGTAACCGACGATCATCACCCGCGAGTCGGCCAGGGAACCCACCGGGGCGGAGTCCCAGTGGTGTTCCCTCTGCGCGAGTGCCCACCGTGGCAGGTTCCGCCGCGCGGCCAGGATGAGCGCGAGGGCGTGTTCGGCGGTGCTGGCGTCGTGGAGCCCGCGCCCGTTGCACAGGGTCACGTTCTCCGGGACCAGGGGGAGCACGTGTTCGTACCCGGCGGAGAGGAGCTGGACGACCTCCAGTGACGGCATCCGCGCGATCATGTCGATCCGCTCGTCGGCTCCCTGGGTGGAGGGGGCGTAGGGAACCTGGTAGAAGGTCACCTCGTCCAGGACGCCCTCGGGTGCCGGTCCCCCCGCGTAGAGGTCCACCGTCAGGGAACGCGGCGCGTTGTCCCTGTTCTGCTCCCACTGCACCAGCGTTCGGTCGCCCATCCGCGCCGTCCTTCCTCGTTCGCCTCGGACGCCACCCTAACGGGAGCGCGTCAGCTCGTAGCAGGCGATGGCGGCGGCGGCGGTGACGTTGAGGGAGTCGACGTCGCGGTCGGCCATGGGGATGTGCACCCGGGCGGTGGCCCGCTCCATCCACCGTGAGGAGAGACCGTCGCCCTCGGTACCCAACAGCAGACCGACCCGGTCACCGGGGTCGACGGCGGCCATGGCGTCGCCGAGGGGCAGGGAACCCTCGCCCGGGGTGAGCGCCATGAGGTGGAATCCGGCCTCGCGCAGCGTGTCCAGGCCGCCGTACCAGTCGTCCATGCGCGTGTGGGGCAGGGTGAACACCGAGCCCATGGACACCTTGACGGCCCGCCGGTACAGGGGATCGGCGCAGCGGGGCGCGAGCACGATCGCGTCGACACCCAGACCGGCGGCGCTGCGGAAGATGGCGCCCACGTTGGTGTGGTCGACCAGGTCCTCCAGGACCACGATGGTGCGTGCCCGGGTCAGGACGTCGTCGAGCGTGGGCAGGGGACGGCGGTGGAAGGAGGCCAGGGCGCCGCGGTGCAGGTCGAATCCGACGAGCCGCCGGGCGGTGTCCTCGCTGACCACGTACAGCGGTGCCGCATGCGCGGAGACCACGTCGTCGAGCGCCTCGGCACGGCGTTCGGTGAGCAGGAAGCTGCGGGGCGCGAACCCGGCCGCGGCGGCCCGGCGGATCACCTTGTCGCCCTCGGCCATGAAGAGCCCGTGTTCGGTCTCCAGGTGGCGGCGCAGGTTCACGTCGCGCAGGCGGGTGTAGTCGGCCAGGCGCGGGTCCGCGGGGTCACTGACCTTGATGACGTCCATGAAGGACGATTATCGCCCGTCCCGGGAGCGTATCCGCACCCCAGGGGCCTCAGGGAGGTCGTCCACCCTGGGGGAACCCCGGTCAGGCACACGTGGAGCCAACAGCGGCGGCCCGCCGCGGGGGCTGGGCACACGCGCTGGCGGCCCGCCCCAGGGGGTGGGAGGCGGAAGGTGGCTGGTGTCCTCGACCACGCGTCCGTGAGCTGGTGCGCCCCGGCATGAGCTCCAACGTGCGTGGCGGCTCCGCCCGGAGAAGGCGGGGAAACGGCTTCCGACGTCCCCAGAGGGCGCGTGGCCGAGGAAGGGCACGCCGAAGCGGACGGGACCGGGGATCCCCCCACTTTCCAGTCAACCGGAAGCCGGGGTCCCGGGCCAGAGGCACCTCGCTCCTGTGGACAACGACTCCCGGGGCGCGCTCAGCCGAGCTGCTCGGTGAGCATGCGCAGGCGCTGCCAACGCGCCTCCTCGCAGGAACCCTTGCGGCTGAGCGTCGTCTCGACCTCCTGGCCCTCCCAGGTGCCCGAGATCCTGGCCTCCTGGGGTCCGTACACCTCGTCGGTGCACACGGTCCCCTCGCGCACCTCGGTGAACAGGTACTCGATGCCCGTGTCGACGGCGTCCGTCTGCTCGGCGTCGCCCTCAGCGCCACCCTCGGCACCGCCTTCGGCGTCACTCCCGGCCCCGGCCCCGGACTCGGCGCCACCCTCGCCCTCGCTCTCGCCGGTCCCCTCGTCCTCCCCGGTGACCGGTTCCCCGGTGTCGGTGCGGACCTCCGCGGCCGCCCGGGCCAGCTCGGCGCAGGCGGGCGGGTCCTCCTCGGCGTCGCCGTCGCACACCAGCGTCTGCACCCAGGCACGGTCGCGGTCGCTCACCTGGATCCGGAGTTCGCCGGTCGGCGCGTCCCCCGCCACGGTCTCCTCGGGCTCCTCGGCGTTCGGACTCAGGTCCGGGGTCATCGCGGTGGTGGCCTGCACGTCCTGCGGTGGAAGCATCGACGGACCGACGATCACCCCGTAGGCGAGTGCGCCCGCACAGCAGAAGCCAGCGAGCAGGGCGGTGCCGAGCGTGCCTCGGCTCCGGTGGTCACGATGCGATGGGGACATGCCAAAAACCCTCGGGGGTCGGTGTCATGGGACGTCCACTGGGGGAGGTGGGCCGGGTGTGGACGCGGGGCCTAAGCCTAGCGGGGTGCCCTGGGTACTCACGGATGGGCACGGTAACAAAGCAATCACCCTGTTCGGACCGCGACGGGCCGCTCCGGCGGCGCGAACCTCCTCTTCCGTTGGCGCGTTACCAACGAGTAAGGTCCTGGAAAAGTCTCATGGTGTGGTTGTTACGTTCTCCGTACCGTGTGACGCCGTCAGTCGCGCGGCGGTTCGCCCCCCGCCACCGGAGTGCGGGATGTCACTCCGCACCACCGGAGTGCGGGGGCGCGGGACGCCACCCCGCGCGTCCGTTCCCCACAGCACCGGCCTCCGTGCGGACCCCGGACGGGAGCCGGGCACAGCCCCACCCCCGGAGTGCCCGTGTCCAGTGGACGCCACCGACTCACCCCACCGACCACCGCGACCGCCGCGACCACCCGCCGGGTGGTGGCGTCACCGCTGGGAATCGCCGCGGTCTCCGTCGCGCTCATCGCGGTCGTCGCGATCGCGGTTCCCGTCGGGTTGGACGCGCTCGGCTGCGGCGAGGTCCGCTACCTGCGCGTGTCGGCGACCCAGGGCATGGCACCGGTGCTGCGCGAGGCCGCGAGCGAGTTCAACGACGACCACCCCAGCTACGACGGGGAGTGCGTGTACGCGCAGGTGGACGAGATCGCGCCGCACCGGATCATGGCCGCCCTGTCCGGCGACCGCTCCGGCGGCTCCACCATCGCCCCGCACGTGTGGGTGCCCGAGTCCTCGGCCTGGGTCGAGCTGACCCGCGTCTCGGAGGGCGGCACGCACAGCATCGCGACAGACGCGCCCTCGTTGGCCAGCTCGCCAGTGGTCCTGGCCGCCCCCGAGGGGACCGAGGGCATGCCCGAGCCCGACGGGGCCAGCTGGACCCTGGTCCTGCCCGGCGAACGCGACCCCGAGCGCCCCCTGGTCATGGTCGACCCCAACCGGGGGGTCGACGGCATGACCGTCATGCACGCGGTCCGCCGGCACCTGGGCACCGGCGACGACGCCGACACCGCCATGACCGACTTCGTCCGCGACGTGCAGCGCGACAGCGCGTTCGGCGAGATCGACCTCAACACCTTCCACACGGGCTCGGAGGCCGCCGAGGAGCGCGTCGACCCGGTGATCGTCGTCCCCGAGCAGGCGGTGGTGGCCTACAACGCCAACCGCGCCGAGTCCGCACCGCGGATGGAGGCCCACTACCCGGCCGAGGGCACCGTCAGCCTCGACTACCCCTACGTCACCACCACCGGCGTCCCCTCGCTGCGGTCGGCCGCCGCCGACCTGCACGAGGTGCTGAGCCAGGACTCCCACCGCTCGCGCCTGCGGGAACTGGGCTTCCGCGATCCCGACGGCACCGCCTCCCCCGTCCTGGCCGACCAGCCGGGTATCACCGCCGAGGAGCCGCCCACCCACGACGACCTGACCGGGGACGCCCTGCTGACGTCGGTCACCGACTGGAACCGGCTGTCGATGCCCAGCCGAACCCTGGTGCTCGCCGACACCTCCGCGAACATGGCGGAGGAACTCGACGACGGCCTGACCCGCATGGAGGTCGCCCAGCAGGCGGCGCTCATGGGTCTGTCCCTGTTCCCCGACGAGACCGACATGGGCCTGTGGCTCATGTCGGACGAGTACGGGGAGAGCGGCCGTGACGAGGCCGCGGGCATCCACCAACTGGGCGCGCCCGAGGAGGGTGAGGAGGCCACCCGCCGCCAGGAACTCGTCGAGGTGGCCGAGGAGATCACGGTGCGCGGCGGTTCCTCCCGCCTGTACGACAACATCCTGGCCGCCTACAACCGGGTGCGGGACGACTACGACGAGGACAGGATCAACAGCGTCATCCTGCTCACCGCCGGACAGGACGAGGGGTCCAGCGACATCTCGCACGAGGAGCTGGTGGCCGCGCTCCAGGACCGCTTCGACCCCGAGCGTCCGGTCAGTATGTTCATCATCGCGTTCGGGGCCCGGGCGCAGGAGGAGGAACTGCGGCAGATCGCGGCGGCCACCAGCGGCTCGCTGTTCGTCACCGACGACCCCGACGAGATCGGCGACATCTTCCTCAGCTCGATCTCGCGGCGACTGTGCGTGCCCGACTGCGACGCCTCCTGAGCCTTCCGCCCGCCGGAAACCGACTCGGGGTGGTCTCGATTGGGTATCGGAATCGAATTTCGGCCCGCTCTCCTCGGAAAAACGAACGCGAACGAAACAGACCGAACCCTCGAGTTAACCGGCCCTGTGTCCGTGTTCACCTCCGGCGATCCCCGATCCCGCCGCCCCCTGACCGATCCGACCGGCATTCACTCGGTCTGAACGGTTGAGTACCGTTTCCCACCAGTAACACCCCTGTGGCCGATCCCACCCGCTGGCGAACCGGTGCACACGGGCCCCTCCCCTACCACCCATCCCCCGTACGACAACCGTCCGTACACCACCCCGTGAGGAAAGCTGTGGGACGTCACCGCGGAAGATACGCAGAAGAACCCTCGCGCCGGTCCAGGCGCCGACGCGGCCGTGGCGGAGCCTTCGCCGCCCTGGCCGCCGCCCTGGTGATCGTGGTCGGTCTCGCCGCGGCGGGCGTCTACATGTTCGGCCGGTCCGACGGCTGCGGCGGCTCCGACATCGCGCTGGACGTCGCGGTCAGCCCCGAACTGGCCCCCGCCCTGGACGATGTCGCCAGGGACTTCAACGCCGAGGAACACCAGGTGGACGACCGCTGCGTGCGGGTCCAGGTGCGCCAGGTCGACTCCGCCAACGTCGCCTTCGGTATCACCGGCACGGGCGCCACCATGGGCGACACCGACTCCCACGTGTGGATCCCGGACTCCTCGGTGTGGCCCCGCCTGGTCCAGAGCCAGGCGGGCGACGCCATCATCACCCAGACCGGCACCTCCGTGGCCCGTTCACCGCTGGTCCTGGCCGAACTGGCCGAGTTCGCCGACCAGGGGGAGCAGCCCAGCACCTGGGCGGACATCGTCCCCACCACCGCTCCCGGCGAGTCGGGCGGCAGCGCCGTCCGCATGGTCGACCCCGCGCGCAGCTCCACGGGCCTGGGCACCCTCTACCTGCTGCGCGGCGCGCTGGAGGAGGCCAGCCCCGACGCCGGCACCTTCAACGCGCACATGACCGCCGCCCTGCAGTCCCTGCACAGGGGCGCGTCCTCCGACGAGGAGGCCGCCTTCCTCGCCTTCAGCGGCGGCGGCGCCGAGGCCCCGCCGATGATGGTGATGTCGGAGCAGGCGGTGTGGCGCTACAACTCCGCCCACAGCGGCGCCACCGCGCGGGCCAGCTACATGGAGGGGGGCACCCACTACCTGGACTACCCCTACATCGTGCGCAGCGAGGAGAGCGCCGTCACCCGCGCCGCCGAGGAGTTCCGCAAGGAGGTACAGACCGACGAGGCCCGGGCCCGGCTGCTCGCCGAGGGCTTCCGCGGCCCCGAGGGGGAGATCGACACCTCCGTACTCACCGAGGAGGTCGGCTTCGCGGAGGAGGCGCCCACCGAGCTGCCCACCCCGGAGGAGGACGCGGTCACCGAGCTGATCCGCACCTGGAACCAGCTCAAGATGGACTCCCGGGTGCTCGCGATCGTGGACATCTCCGGCTCGATGCTGGCCGAGGTGCCCGGGACCGGGATGACCCGCATGCAGGTGACCAGTACCGCCGCCACACAGGGCCTGGAGATGTTCACGCCCAGCTCGGAGCTGGGCCTGTGGGAGTTCTCCACCAACGTCAACGGCGACCTGCACCACCAGGAGATCACGCCGATCCGCGAGTTGCAGGCGGCCACCGAGGAGGGTGGCACGCACCAGGACGTCCTGGCGGGCGCGCTGTCCTCGCTCCANCGTTGTACGACACCTACCTGGCCGCCTACCAGGAGATGTCGCGCACCTACAAGCCGGACCGGAGCAACGTCATCCTCATGCTGACCGACGGGGACAACGACAACCCCGGCGGTCTGGGGCTGGACGAGCTGCTCTCCCAGATCGACTCCCTGGCGAGCCCGTCGCGGCCGATCCCGATCATCACGATCGCGTTCGGACCGGACGTGCAGAACCTGGAGCCGCTCCAGCAGATCGCCGCGGCCACCGGCGGTGCCGCGTACATGACGGAGGACCCCACCGAGATCGGTCAGATCTTCGTGCAGGCGTTCTCGCTGAGGATCGCCGAGGAACCCGAGGGCACCGAGTAGGCCGGGAGCACCGGGAGGTCCTCCTCACCCCCGGGTGACGTCCGGGCCGTGGCGCGTGGCGCCACGGCCCGGACGCGTTCGTCCCCTCTTCGGCCGCCCTCCCGCCCCTCTCCCACCACGCGGAAACGCCGTACCCTCGGCCCGCGCCCCGGCCCTCCTGCGGACCCTTCTCGCGGAAGGCCCGCCCGACCTTCCCCCCGCTCCCTCCGAAGCACCCGGAACCCACCCCTCGCGGTACGGACAACCGCGCGGGACCGGCGGTGAGAAGACACTGTCCTCCGCGTGCGGGGCTCTGGACTTCTGCGCGGTGTTGGCGTACCCAAAAGGGGTCGGGGATTCCCGAGGCGCCCGCCGCGCGCGGGGGACGGACCCGCCCGCCCGGGCCTCCCGCGGCGCCGGACACGGCACACGACGACCGGATTGGGGAAGACCATGGCGGAGGCGTGGATGCCCGGTGCCGAAAGGCTCGTCGGTGAGACCACCCGGACACCTCCCGGAATCGGTGCCCCGCGTGCCGTGTGGACGGTGACGGGATCGGACCCGCGGGCCTGGTCCGCGCGTGAGGAGGCGCGGCGGCTGGTGTACGAGGAGCGCACGGCGCACCTGGTGTGGAACCCGTTGACCGGCGACGTGGTCCAGATCCTGGCCGCGACCCGCCGCGCACGGTTACCCCTGGGGAGCACCGACCAGTACGGACTGCACCTCGACCACGGTCACGAGGGACGCGTGTGTGTGGCGGTGGCGGTGGTGTCGGAGGCACCCTTCACCGACGGACCGATGCACGGGCTCGCCCCGATCCTGACGTGGCTCGACTCGTGGGATGTGGAACGCGTCTGGCCGGCGGGGCCTCCGGGAGCGGAGGGCGCGAAGGCCGCCGACGCGGCGCGCGTGTGGGCCAGGGGCGGCCACTTCGGTCACGACCAGGTGCCCGGCTCCTCCGCCAAGGGCCCGGGAAGGTTGGACACCGCGCGGCTGTTGTCCGTCGGCCTCTCCACCACCGGACCGCCCGACGGCCCCCGCGTTCCCCCGGAACCGCGACGCTCAGCGATGACGTGAGCACGGGAGGACAGGAGAAAAATGCTCTCGCGGCCCTGACCACGGGGAACTGGATACCGCTGGTTCAGCGCCGTTCCGTAACCCTTTAGTCTGTCGCCCATGGGTGGATCTATCGAGCCGGGTTGGTACGCGGACCCGCAGGGCGACGCGCAGACGCTCAGATGGTGGAACGGCGACGAGTGGACGCGGCATACCCGTTCCCTGAGCGAGCTTCAGGGCGGTACCGGAGGCGCCGGCGGCGCTGACGAGGAGGCCGCCACCACCTACCTGGGCGGATCCGGACCGGGCGCCTCCGCTCCCGGTGAGGACGACGACCCGGAGACCGTACGGCTGGGGCCCTCCTCCACGGCGCCCGCGCCGATCGACGACGAGCCCAGCACCATGCGCATCAACCCCTCCTGGGCGCAGGGCTCCCCCCAGCAGGACTCCACCCCTCCGCCCTCCCAGCCCCCGGTCGAGGACGAGCCCAGCACGATGCGGATCGACCCCTCCTGGGCGCAGGGCTCCTCCCCCGCCTCTTCCACCCCCCAACCCCCCATCGACGACGAGCCCAGCACCATGCGCATCAGCCCGTCCCGACCCCAGGGCGGTGCCGAGGACGAGGAGCCCACCGCCGACCTGGGTGGCACGGACTCCACGATGCGGGTCAGCCCCTCCGACCTTCCCGGGCGCGATGACGACGAGGTGCCCACCGCCGACCTCACCGACGACGAGATCCCCACGTCCAACCTGACCGACGGAGACATCAGCGGGGACGCTCCGCGTACCGCGGTGTTCGACCCGGGGTCCGGATCCGGTCAGGACGCCCCCCGCACGGCGGTGTTCGACCCGTCGGGGGGCGAGCCCGCCGGCACTGCCGTGTTCGACCCCAACGACCCCGCGTTGTCGGGCGGTGGTACCTCCGGCACCGCGGTCTTCGACCCCTCGGGGGGCGAGCCCGCCGGTACCGCCGTGTTCGACCCCAACGACCCCGCCTTCTCCGGCGGCGTGCCCGAGGACGAGGGCAGGAAGGGCGGCAAGTTCAACAAGTTCCTCGGCAGCCTCAAGGAGGGCTGGTCCGACCTGTCCGAGGAGCGCAAGGAACAGCGCCGCCAGGCCGAGGAGGAGGCCGCCAAGCAGCGTGAGGAGGAGCGGGCCCGTAGGGAGGCCCAGCTCCAGGAGGAGGCCAGGCGGCGCGAGGAGGAGGCCAGGCGCCAAGCGGAGGAGCAGCCCTCGGGCGCGCAGACCCCCGGTGCCGCCGACGCGCAGAGCGGGGCGCGGCCCGGGGCTCCGTGGGGCCCGTCCGGACAGCAGACCCCCGGGCAACAGCCCCCGGGACCGCAGGCGGCCGGACAGCCCTTCCCCGGCGGTCAGCAGCCCGCGCAGCAGCACCCGGGCGCGCAGCCGCCTCCCGACCCCCAGCAGGGGCGCTCCGCCCCGCCCGTGGCCCCGTCCGGACCGCAGCAGGGCATGTTCGAGCGTTCGGGCCCGCAGCAGCCGCCGTCGGGGCCCCAGCACGGCTACCGCCAGCCCCCGCCGCCCCAGCAGCCTCCGCAGCCTCCGCAGCCTCCGCAG
>NZ_ANAX01000080.1 GCF_000341065.1 Nocardiopsis halotolerans DSM 44410
CCGAACACCCCTGGGCGCCCACCGCAGGGTCCGCCCGGGCCGCCGCCTCCGCCCCCGCAGCGGATGGGTCGCCCCGGTCCGCCGCCCGGATTCCCGCCCACGCCCGGCCCCATGGCCAACGGTCCCGGCGGTCAGCCGCCCATGGGCGGGTACCCCGGAGGTCCCCAGCGGCCCCAGTGGGGTCCGCAGGGGCCCGGCCAGCCGCCGCATCCGGGCGGACAGCACCCCTACCAGCAGCCTCCCGCGCAGCGGCCCAAGAAGAAGAAGCGGGGATGCGGCTGCGGCTGCCTCACCTTCCTCCTGATCCTGGTGGTCGTCCTGGTCCCGCTCTACCTCCAGTTCTGGGACGTCTGGGACTGGATGTACGCCATCTTCGGCGTCGGTGAGCCGCAGGGCGTCCCGGACAGCTGGGTCTGGGACTAGCCCGGACTCCCAGGGGCGGTCGGACACGGTCCGGCCGCCCCTTCGTCATCCCCTCGGGTACCACACAACCCCTAAGCTGACCGGTATGAACGACAGTTTGGTGTGGATTGACTGCGAGATGACGGGCCTGGACTTCGAGAGCGACGCGCTGATCGAGGTGGCCTGTCTGATCACCGACGGGGAGCTCAACATCCTCGACGAGGGTGTGGACGTGGTGATCAAACCCCCGCAGGCCGCGCTGGACCGCATGGGCGACTTCGTCCGCGACATGCACACCACCTCGGGTCTGCTGGAGGAACTGGACAAGGGCGTGAGCCTCCAGGAGGCCGAGGACCTCGTGCTGGAGCACATCCGCCAGTACGTGACCGAGCCGCGCAAGGCCCCGCTGTGCGGCAACTCGATCGCCACCGACCGCACGTTCCTGGCACGTGACATGAAACGCATCGACGAGTTCCTGCACTACCGGATGGTGGACGTGTCCTCCATCAAGGAGCTGCTGCGCCGCTGGTACCCGCGCGTGTACTACGCGAGCCCGGAGAAGAACGGCGGGCACCGGGCGCTCGCCGACATCACCGAAAGCATCCGTGAGCTGCGGTACTACCGCGCCGCGGCCTTCGTGGCCGCGCCCGGCCCGAGCTCGGCCACGGCCCGTGCCGTCGCGGCTGACGTGGTCGCCGGGGGCACCGGTCTCGGGGTCCGCGCGGAGGCTTCGGGGACCGACGCGACCGAAAACTGATCGAAGCACTCCCCGGGATCCGCTAAGCTTTCATACGTACGCGGGGCCGAGAGGCCAAGCGGACGTGGTGGGTGTAGCTCAGCCGGTAGAGCACTTGGTTGTGGTCCAAGAAGTCGCGGGTTCAAGTCCCGTCACTCACCCCAGAGCCGAAAGGCCCTGACCAGCGGAAACGTCGCAAGGTCAGGGCCTTTCGCGTTGTCGGGGGTGCACCAGCGGGTGCACGGCGGTAAAGATTCGCCCCGTGAGTGTGCACCACCCATCCCGTCACTCACTCCGGAGCCGGGGGCGCACAAGGGTGCACGAATCAGTGACCCCAGGCCGACATCCCGTACAAAGCCGGATGAATGGGCTACCGCTGCTGGCCTGCGAAAAGATCTTCGAGAACCTTCGCCGATTCCCTTCGCTTCCGCCCGCACCCAAGCGATGGTCCACGCATGGCAACCATCAACCAGCGCACACTGGCCGACGGACGCACCCGCTACTGGGTGAAATGGCGGCTCGGCGGCACCCGCACCGGCGCACCCCAGTCCGAACCCTTCGACACCCACGCCGACGCCCACACCTTCACACTCCACGTCGAAGCCGCCGACCACCAATGGCCCGAGAACTGGATCCGCCGCCAAGGCTGGGCCCCGGGATGGGTCCCCGGACACGGATGGGCCAGGACCGACGAAGACGACGAACCCGAGGCCGAGCCGGTGCTGTTCGCCGACTACGCCCGCGACCTCGTCGACTCCATGACCGGCATCGAGGAGCGCACCCGCGCCGACTACCACCGCGACCTGGCAATCCACCTGATCCCCCGCTTCGGAAAGGTGAACCTACGCGACCCCGCCCAGCTCAAACCCAAGGACGTACGCACCTGGATCAACCATCTGCGCACCGGCGTCCCCGACCCCGCCGCCCCGTACAGGACCAGCGCGCCCAGTCGGGGCCGGAAGAAGGAACCGGGGTGGCTGCGCAAACCGCTCTCCCCCAAGTCCATCCACAACCTGCACGGGCTGCTGTTCACCGTCTGCGAGGCCGCCGTGCGAGAGAACCCGCCGCTACGGCCTTCGAACCCGGCATCGCGCGCCCGCCTGCCCCGCGTCGACGACGGTGAGGGCGAAGCCGACATGTGCTTCCTGACGAGGGAGGAGTTCACGCTGCTACGGGACTCCATGGCCGAGGGCGTACGCGACATAGTGGAGGTGTTCGTACGCACCGGGATGCGCTACAGCGAACTCGCCGCCCTCCAGGTCCGCGACATCACCCTGACCCCCGCCATCGGACCCGACGGGCAACCACTCACACGGGGACACCTGGACGTGCGGCGGGCGTGGAAGCGCTGCCCCGACAACACCTTCCGGCTCGGTGCGCCCAAGACCCGCAGCTCGCGCAGGCGCATCCCGCTCTCCCCGGGCACCATCGACCTCCTGCGACCACGGTTGGAAGGCAAGGGCCCGGAGGAGTTCGTGTTCACCACCGAACGGGGGTCCTGGTGGCGACACTCCTCCTTCTACGGGCGAAGGTGGGCGCCCGGAGTCAAGAAGGCCCAGCAACGGGGGCTGGGCAAGAAGCCGCGCATCCACGACCTGCGCCATACCCACGTGGCGTGGCTGATCGACAAGGACGTGCACGTGTTCAAGATCCAGCGCCGCCTGGGCCACACCTCGATCACCACGACCATGGACCGCTACGGACACCTGGTCACCGACATCGACGACACCATGATCGAGGCCATCGACGGCCCGCCCACCAGCACGGGGCCCTGGACCGACCCCGGCGATGAGCAGCGTCTGCGCCTGATCTCCTAGAGCAGCTACAGGCCTCGGGTATGCCGGTGGGGCGGGTGCACGCCCCACCGGCCCGCTTGGGTTCCTTGCCTATTGGGTGCGCAGCCACCCGTGGGCGTGGGCACCCCGCTGCCCGGGGGCCACCTGTTGGGCGGCCCTCGCCACGATCTGCTCCAGGTCAGTGGCGCTGAAGCGCACGTGCTTGCCGAGTCTGCGGTGCGGTACCCGCCGCAACCGGACCCGTTCGCGAAGCCACGATTCCGGTACCGCGAGCACTCGCGCCGCCTCGGGAATCGTCAGCAACCGCTCCGGCACCTTTCCGTCGCCGTCGTTGTCAGGCCGCCCGGTCCGCGCCATGCGCACCTCCCCCGCGTTCGTTCCGTAGAGCGGAGCGGAACTGGCGGCGCTCGTCCTCGGAGGCCCCGCCCCACACCCCGTAGAGTTCGCCGCGCTTCATCGCTTCGGCCAGGCAGTTGATCTGCACCGGACACACACGGCACACACGCTTGGCGTCGCGCACCGACCCGCCCTGGTGCGGAAACCACAGGTCCGGGTTCTGCCCCCGGCAAGCCGCGTAGGCCTGCCACCCACCGGCCCCGCCCCTACCGTTGCCCCCAGCGGTACGGGCGGCATCGGGCCCTGTGGGGTCGTCAGACGGGCTGTCCGCGCCCGACACACCGTCCCGGCCCGTGGGACGCGGTCCCCGGGTTCGGGCCGCCACGTCGCCCACCAACAGCCCCCGCTCCCCCAACGGCATCCGTCGTCGAATGTCCCCCATGTTCGCCCTTTCGTGATCGGTCACGAGCCGCACTGAACACCGCCGCACGACGGTCGACCTCGCCCTGCCGCTCTGGTGTTCTCGCCCTGATGAACCCCTAGGAAGACGTCCGCCCTCACGGATGCGACATTCGATCCGCGACCACGAAGCCGCGCCGCCGTCCTCCTCGGGCCGCTGGCTGATCTTGACCGCGCCAACGCCACCACGCCGAGCGCTACGAGAAAGACCAGAGGCAGTAGCCAGAAAGAGCTTCCAGCAGCAGAAGAGCAGAGGAGACAGGCCGTCGTAGTTGGTGGTGGCCTGGTGATGAGGGTGTGCGGGGGCGTGAACGCCCCCACACACCCCGGGCGCCGCCCGCCCCACGTGAAGAGGACTACCTCCTTGGGTAGACAGCCGGGGCGGCCACTGGACCACCCCCAAGCCCGGACGACCTGCACTGTGACTGCTCTCAGGGGTGGTCCACCCAAGGCCGGACCACCACGCGGACGCCCGGAAGGACCGTGTACAGGCCCACCCGTTGGCCCAGGGGTTCACCGCCCACCGTTCCCAGAATCGGTGTTCTCCTTCCGGTTGGGGTAGGCGCGTGGGATGTCGTGCAGGGGCACCCGGCCGGGGCGGTGGGCCAGACGCCAGATCGGCCCAGCCGCACCCTGTTGGGCCAACCGGTGGTGGGTACTCAGATACACCCCCACCTTGGCGGTGCAGTCCGTGGCGAGCTTGCGGGCGGTGTTGTCCTCGCGCTGGTCGGAGTGGACCAGGACCAGCACGATCGAGGGCAGCTTGCTGGTGCGGGCCAGATTGGCGTAGCCGGGCATCTTCCTCTTGAGCTGAGTCAGGGACTCGGTGCCGGTGTCGTACTCGATGAACGCGTCCACCGCCACCTCGTGCTCTTCCCAGCGCACGTAGGCGTCGGGGCGAATGTGCCTGCCCCACTTATCCAAGCACGCGCGTTCTCCGTGCCAGCGCCGCAGGTGTGCGCCGACCGTGCGGGCGCTTTCGGTGAAGGCCGCGCGGGTCTCGGACAGGCCCAGGATGTGGTTCAGACTCGGTGAATGGGCCAGAGCCAGGGCGCGGTCGGAGCGGAACTTCAGCGCGTCGGGTTCCTGGTCCTGGTGCAGGGCGACCAGGACCGCGCCGGTGGGGGACAGGATCCAGTGGTCGGGGGCGTTGCGGTCGTGGGCGTGGCGGCGGAACCGGTTGATGACTCCGTAGCGGTGCAGAGCCAGCAGCCGTGAGCGGGCGCGGCGTGGTCCGGCGTCGGGGAAGTAGATGCGGTGCAGGTGGTGGGTGGTCATCACCCGGTGCTCCCACAGCCCGGTCAGGATCTGGCGGTCCCGGTCGGTGATCCGTGGCGCCAGGTGGATCAGTGTCGTGGCGTAGTCGTTCACACGCGCCCTCCCGGGTCGGCTCTCTTCTTTGCCCTTCACCCCCTAAAAGAGCCAGGAGAGGGTTCGGATTCGACACCGGCGGGGGCAACCTTGACCTGCACGTGCCTCCTGCTTTACCCCCGGGGCGGGTTCACTTCGGGTTCAGAACGGGTTCAGTGGACACATCACCTCCCCACCAGCGCCCTCGGGGCGGTGCCACACCTGTGGCACCGCCCCGAAACCGGGATGGGGTTCTCAGTGGCGTGTGTCCAGCCAGGTCCTCACCGCAGCGGCCAGCTCGTCGAACTCCCCCGGCTCGGCCTCGACCCGTTCAAGGCGGCGAGGCCTCCGACTCGGATCATGGAACAGGTAGGGGCGTACTCCGCGCACTCCGTCGTCGTCCACACACCAGCCCTGCTCGGAGGGGTGGGGGTGACGAGGGTGCGGTATCCGCACCGGTCCCGGAACCGGGCGTGTGTGCCGGGCCGCGACCGGAGCGCCTCCCGGCCGTGGCCTCTCCGTCTCGGACACAGCGGTCCTGACGCACGGCAGGGGCATCGTCTGCTCTCGTGTGCTGCTGCGAGGTGACGGCAGTGGGCGCTGGTCCTGTCGCCGAACGTCCACGGAACTGCACAGCACGGCGGCCAGTACCGCGCCGAACAGCCACCGCACCTGCTGTGCCCATCCCCGGACGGGTTTGCGGTGCCGACCGCTAGGCTTCTCCACGATCTCCTCCTGGTTGTGTCAGGTGGGGATTCAGCCCTGGCCTGGTGCCGCTAACACCGGGCCGGGGCGCCTCCACGTCTTCTGTCTTTGGCCGTGTGAGGTGGGTGGGTGTCATTGGCCCCGGGGTCGTACGCCATCCGGAACTGCGCTTCCCACCCACACCACACAAGGGGCACGAATGGCCCGAACCCTGCGGAAAAGGACACCGTTTCCGCAGGGTGGTTGATGTTCGATTGGTTAAGCGAGGTTCTTCAATATCGGCCGCTGGGAAATGTCACCGCGTTCGGATCACCACGGCAGACGAGTCCACCCGGAACGGTCGAAAGCGGCGCGAACCGTCAGCGGCCCGCTTTCCTTGCCGGAGAAGTCCCAGTACAGGGCCAGGGCGTCCACCAGCGCCAGGCCGTATCCGCCCTCGGCCAGCACGGATTCCGGTTTCCCCCCGCCGAACTTGGTGGAGGCCGTGGGCACGGTGGCCTTCCTGCCGGGCCAGGGGCCGTCGTCGGTGACCCGGAGCAGGAACAGGCGCGGGCGCCGCTGGATCTCGATCCGCACCCGACCGCCCAGAAGGCCCGAGGCGGTGTGCTTCAGCGCGTTGGCATGCAGTTCGGCCAGCGACACCAGCAGCGGGTGCGCGGCCGAGGGTGTGGTCCTGGTGGCCTGCATCGCCCAGCGGCGTGCGGCCCGCACGTGGTGGAGGTCGGCACCGCAGACCAGGCCGCTGGTGTCGGGGTCGGTGTGGCGGATACGCCTGGGCAGGTCGAGGGAGGTCTGAGCCGGGGTCATGGATTTCCACCGGGTCCTTTCGCTGTGGTCGTGGTCGCTGTGCGTGAGCCCGCAACGAAAGGATGTGGTCAGAGCGTTCACCCCGGGAAGGCCAGACGGAGAGTTCCCGAATCTTCCATATGCCTCTGGAATTCTGTGGAATACCCCACACGCCGCGTCGCCCTGTGATCACATGGCCTCATGCACACAGACGAACGCGCCCTCAAGGCGTTCGGGCGCGAATTGCGCAGGCTACGCGGGGAAACCGAACTCACCCAGCAGGCCCTGGCCCGGCGGGTCAGCCAGCGCGGCACGACGATCAGCGACTCACACGTGTCCGACATCGAGAACGGCCGGGCGATGGCCCGGCCGTGGCTGCGCAAGCTCCTGGACGAGATCCTGGAGAGCGACGGGAGGCTGGAGCAGCTCTGGGAGGAGTTGACGGGTTCCGGACGTCAGGTGTGGCTGCACGAGGTCACCAAGCGTACCCACGCCGCCGACGCCCTCTTCGAGTACCAGCCCCTGGTGTTCCCCTCCTACCTGCAAACGGAGGAGTACGCTCACGCGCTCATCCGTTACGGGTCTCCCTGGCTGGCAGGTCGGGAAGTTCGAGCTCTGGCCAAGGAGCGTCGGGAACGCGCGGAGCGCATGGCGAAGGCCGAACTTCCCTCGCTCTGGTTGATCATCGACCAGAGCGTGCTGGCCCGCCGCTACGGTTCTCCGGAAATCCAACGGGAGCAGCTCGCTCACGTCGCTAGCCTTGTGGACGGCGACCGGTTGACCGTGCAGATGGTGCCGACGAACTCTCCTCGCCATGCGGGAAACTCCGGTCCACGACGGATCATCACGACCGCTGACGCACCGGAAGTCGTCTACATGGAATCAGCTGAGGAGGGCCGGATCATCACCGACTCCGCTGGTATCTTTCGTAGCCGCCTGCTGTTCACGGCCCTTCAGGGAGCAGCACGCGACCCGCAGGAGACCTTGCAGGCCATCCGCGACGAGATGAGGAAGATCGACGATGAGTGACTGGCACAAGAGCAGTTACAGCGGCGGGTCGAACGAGTGCGTCGAGGTCCGCGAGCACAGCACCGGTGCGGACGTGCGCGACACCCAGAACCGCTCGCGCGGCCAGCTCGCCTTCACCTCGGACGAGTGGAAGGCCTTCGTCAGCACCCTCCACCTGACCAGCGAGTGAACGCCTACGAGACGAGCTCGCCGTTCTCCAGGTAAACCGTTGTGCCTTCCTGACGTGCGCGTGCGCCATGGGCGATCCTGCGCGCGAGCCTGGGGATCGTTGCCACCTCGATCGTGGCCACGTCATGGAATCTGTACTCGGTCAGTTCGTCCTGGTCGAGGGTGATCTGGTCCAGCCACTCCTGGCCGAGCACTCCTCCGTCGAAGACGAACAGCTGCTTGTCGCCCTCGGAGGGGTTGGGTGCCCAGTCCACGACCAGGAGTCGCCCAAGGGGCGGAGCGATCCCCAGTTCCTCCTTCACCTCGCGCGCCACGGCCTGGGTCGGTGTCTCCCCGTGCTCGATGTAGCCGCCGGGAATGTCCAGGTAGTCCTTGTAGGAGGGAACCACCATCATCACCCGGCCGAGGTGATTGAAGAACAGGGCACCAGCGGCGACCCTCGGGCGGGAGAAGCATTCTGTGGGATCAGAGGCCATGCCCCGACACTAACGACGGCTCCGGAACGGCCACACCTTTGCTTCGCCAAGCCAGTCCGTCTCCGGGGCTGTTTCTCCTGAACGGTTACAGTGGCGCCTCGGCCACGGTCAGGTCCAGGTCGCGGACCATGACCTCGCTGAGCTGGCGCAACTGCATCTCGGTCACCTTGGCCCCACGCAATGACGCCAGACCCGACAGCCCGGACAGATCGCTCTCACGCAGGTCCGCACCGGTCAGAGAGGTGCCCTGAAGATCCGCGCCGAAGGCGCAGTCGTCGAAGACCACCTCTCGCAGGTCGCACCCTTCGAACGCGGCCTCCTTGAACGAGCAGCCCACGAACGCCACGTCGCCAACGGCTCTGACCTGGGCCCAGGTGGCGTAGTCGAACTGGCAGCCCTCGAAGACCACGTCCCGCAGGGACACCCGCACCAGTGACACACCCATCAGCCTCGACGTGCGGAACCGGCACCGGTCGAGGCGTACGTCCACCAAACGGTGTGAGGACAGATCCACCGACCGGAAGTCGGTGTTGACGACCCGTTCCTCCTCCAACGGGTTCGGATGCGGCCACGAGGCCACCGGGGCCTCGTCGTCACTGGGCAGGAGCACCTTCGCGCTCCGGATCCGGGCTGTCTCCACGAAGCCTTCCCCGTTCTACTTGCTCCAGTTGTCCCAGGTGGAACGGTTGTCCCAGGGGCCACCGTTCTTGTTGTCCCAGGTGTCGCGGTTGTCGAACCGCCCCACCGGGGTGCTCGGCCGGAGCCGCCTGATCAGGTCGGCGACCTCGCAGGACCGCTCAAGCACGGTCATGACACTGCTCATCGTTCACGCTCCCATCTTCTCGCCCAGCGCGCGGGCGAGTTCGATCTTCGAGTTACGGCAGTAGGCGGTCTCGGTGACGGTGAAGTCTCCGTGTTCGAAGTACTTGTTCGAGGCCTGCCCTCCCTGGCAGAACACGAAGAACTCGCACTCCTGACGGCACCGCCGTGCGCCCTCGGTGTACTCGCGCACATAGGAGGCTTCGTCGATGCGGTTGAGGATGGCAGCCAAGGTCTGGCCCAGGACGTTGCCGAGGACGAAGTCGCCGTAGCGGTCGTCCTTGACCCCGAGCAGCTCCGGGGAGAGCACGACCACGTCACCGTTGGTCCCCACCGTCGGGATGGGATCATGGAGGGCTGTGTCCCACCGGTCCTTGCCTCCAGCTCGCGCGTCGGCCAGGTAGCCCAGGAGTCGGTCGGCCTCGCGTACGCGCAGAGGACTTCCGGCATCGAGGCGGTCGAACATCTTCCGCCAGAAGCGACGTACGAGTTCGGGAGGGATGGTCTGGCGGTCGTCGTTGGCGCCTTCGAGTTCCTCGATGTTGAAGCCGACGCTGGTGGCGCCCAGATCCTCGAAGAACTCCAGTAGGGACTCGGGCTGTGTGACGGTCTGCTCGGTGACCACGCAGATGGCGGAGAAGGCGATGTCATGGGCGCGCAGCCGGGAGATGCCGCGCATTACGCGGTCGAAGGACGGTCTGTTGCCCCAGTCGGTGCGTGCTCGGTTGGCCGCCTCCGGGCCGTCGATGCTCACGCCCACACGAAAGCCGTAGCGGTGGAAGAGGTCGCACCAGGCGTCGTCGATGAGAGTGGCGTTGGTCTGGACGAAGTGACGGACTCTGCCCTGGTGGCGCAGGGGCTCGAACGGCTCCAGGAGAGCGCGGAAGCGGTCGCGTCGGGTGGTCAGGGGCTCGCCGCCGTGCCAGACCACGTCCACCACGTCCGTCCCCCGTTCGGTGATACCGGCTGCGAGGGCTTCGGCGACGGGGACGGACATCTCCAGGCGGGTCTTGCGCTCAGAGGCAGACAGGTAGCAGTAGGAGCAGTTGAGGTTGCACAATGTGGTCGGCTGGAGGACCAGCGACTGGAAGCGGGGGGCCAGCACGACGTCTTCCGTGCTCTGGTCACGCTGGCGAGGAACACATCCGGGCGTGGCCTGCCCCGGGGCGCTAGTGATCGGCATGGAGCGACCGTACGGCGTGAACACCTCACGGTTTCGCAGTCGTCAGAGGGTAAAAGACCCACAGGAATCTGCGGGTCGGCTCAGACCACTCCGGCTCTGCGAGCCAAGGGGCGCAGTTCGGGGGTGGAGCGACGGTGTTCCCGGCGCAACAGTTCGGTCAGGACACCCGCGGTCCCCCGGTGGTAGCGAATGAGCTCGGGGGCGAGTTGTTCGGCTTCCAGGAGGGTGTGGACCGCTGCGGCGTCCTGGCGCCGCTGTGTGTAGGCGCGGGCCAGATCCAAACTGACCTGGGCGCGTCGGCTGACCAGCCCGTTGGGCAGGGCGCTGACGTCCAGGTCCTCTCCCACTTCCACGGCGGTGCGTGCGTCACCGGTCGCCATGGCGGTGCTGATGGTGTGGATGGCGACGTTGGTCCTGCCGAACGCCGTCCCGTGCAGGTTGCGGTCCCCGCCGAGGCGTTCAGCCGCACGGTGAGCTTGGCGAAGCAGGCGTGGCACGGCTGCCCGGTCGAACTCCGCGGCGGCGGCCGTGGCNCTCAGTTCCTCCGGAGTACCGGGCCTCATCCGGAGTTCGAGTGCGCTCGCAGCGCCCATCGCCAACTCCGTCGCTTCGGCGGGACGTCCCCGTGAGATGAACACATACGCCATCCGGTAGGCGGCCACGGCGGTCAACAGTGGCTGATCAGCCCACGCTGCGGCCGACATGGCGCGGTCTGCGGCCTGCCAGGCCAGGGCCCTCTCCCCCACTTTGCGCAGCAGGGCGGCCGTGGTGTTGTAGACCATGGCTCTGGCCGCGCACACCGCAGGCCGATCGGCGCCACGGCTGTGCGCGGCGGCCTCCGCGTCCCGGATCAGTCGGGGCAGGCGTCGTCCGACCTCGTCGTAACGGGCCGCCTGGTAGGCGGCATAGGCGTGGTGGGCCTGGGCGAACAGCACGTCCGGGTCGACCCGGGGTTCGGCGCTGATCTCGGCGATGATGGTCTCCAGCGTGGAGTACCGCATCATGGCCTGCTCGATCGTGCGGGCGGCGTCGTAGCGCATGTCGGTGACCGCCTCGGGTTCGGTGCCGGTCAGTTCGGCGATGTTGAGCCGAAGCACGCGCGACAAACGGTTCAGGACCTCGTAGGAGTCCGCCGTGAGGATTCCGCGTTCGACCTGGGAAAGCCAGGACTCCGAACGCCCAACGAGTCCGGCGAGCACACTCTGGGAGTAGCCGTGCCTGCGGCGGGCGCGTTTGATCGTCTGGCCTCGGGAGGCGGGGTCCACGCTGTGCCTTTCGGTCAGAGGCGGTTCACGGTGTCGACGACGCGCTGCCAGGTGGGCATGCGGCGCTCATAGGGCGCGTCGGGGTCGTGCAGGAGGGTGACCGCCTCCATCGCGCGCAGGGTCTCCAGGGAGCGGGCGAAGGCGGGGTGGGAGGCGAGCTGGGGTTTGCAGTGGGGCACCACCACGGTGGGTACCCGGTAGCCGACCATCTCGCACAGCAGGGAGACGGCGAAGTTGTCGGCGATGCCCTGAGCGAACTTGTTGACCGTGTTGAAAGTCAGCGGACACGCCAGGACGGCGTCGGTGGGGGGAAGGCTCTTGCCCGTCCCCGGCCTACGGAAGTCGACGCGGAGCGGCTCGCCGGTCAGATCCTCCAACCGCTCTTGGTCGTGGAAGCGCACACCCGTGGGAGTGGAGAGGACCGTTACTCGCCAGTCCTGGTTCTGAAACGCCCGCACGAGTTCGGAGGCTCCTTCGGGGGCGGGGGCTCCGGACAGCACCAGGTAGAGGGTTCTCGACATGGCCAGAGTCTAGAACGCGCGCAGCGCAAGGGTGGGAGGCCCAGAGCCTTCCAAGCTGCGGTCCCACCCAGTAGCGCCCGTCAACCGGGGCCAAGCCCCGTCAGTCATCCCGCTGAGCCCAGCTCGATCCACTGCCGTACCAGGGTTGGAAAGCGGCCGAGCAGGAGAATCCAGAGCCATGATCAGAGAGTTCGCCGGACACACCTCGTACGACTCAGCTCTCCTGTTTACTTCACGAGTGCCGAGCCCACACGCCGTCGAAAGCGAGCTCCCCATGTCCGATACCCCCTACGCCCCGCGCACGTTCCCCGTCTCAGTCAAGGGCGTCGTCATCCGCGACGGCCGAGTGCTGCTGCTGCGCAACGAGCGTGATGAGTGGGAACTGCCCGGCGGCAAGATCGAGATCGGGGAGAGCCCCAAGGCGTGCCTGGCCCGGGAGATCGAGGAGGAAACCGGCTGGCCCGTACAGGTGACCGAGATCCTCGACTCGTGGATGTACCACATCACCCAGGCGGACCGGCACGTCTTCATCGTCACCTACGGGTGCCACATCGACTCCCAGACCCCGGTCGTGGTCTCCAGCGAACACAAGGAGGCCGGACTGTTCACCGAAGCCCAGGTGCCCGGCCTGCCGATGCCGGAAGGCTACAAGCGGTCGGTCCTGGCCTGGTTCTCCCGGTCCCGAGCTTGAACACCACACCCACCGTCTGTTGGCTCTGATTGAGGAAGGCGGACCACGGCGGATCAGCCGACGCGCCATCGGCAGAGCCCGGCCGTGTCCCCCAACGTAAGCAGCACGGCCGGGCGCGGTTGTCACAGGACCTTGACGTCACGCCTCTCCGGCATAGGGCTACCGATCAGCCCGCACCTTGGAAATCTGGCGAGCCCACTCCGGGACCGTCCTCTGGAAGTCCCACAGCTCCAGCTTCCCACCCCATGCGTCCGCGATCCGAGCGATGCCGCAGGCCTCGCCCAGCAGGATGTCCTCGCCGAGGTAATCCAACGCGGTCGGGTCCTGCCAGGCCTTCCCATCCCGCTCCGCGTAGAGCCCCTGGATCACACCGAGCGCGGCAGCACGCGCCCCGGCCTTCGCCCCGACGGCGAATCTTCGGGTCACGTCCTCGACCAGCGGCCTCAGGGAATAGGAAAGGACGACTTCGTCCGGATCGTTCTTGACGTATCCGCTCTCGTCCTCCTTGATGTACCTAGCGCTCACCTCCCCTTCGCGCGCATCGATGAAGGCGGGAAGCTCATCCGGTCGGAAGCGTTCCAGTTCCGTCCTGGTTCGGCGGCAGAACACAGCGGGGTCGGCGTCGTTCAGTTGGGCGACCGCTACCTGTTCGAAGTCCGCGATCAGCTCGGGCTTCCTCGCCAGAACATGCTGGACGAGGGTTCGGAACTCGCTGGTCCGCAAGCCGTTGAGCGAACTTCCCCGGTCGAGCTTGAGGGAGGCGTCAGCTTCCGGGTGAGGCCGGGGACGGGCTGACTTCTCCGGCCCGGGTAGTTCATAGAACAGGGCCCCCTCATCGAGCGCCGCGAGCGCTACCGCGACACCGTGCTTGCAGAGCTTGTCCTCTGGCTCCTCTTCCTCGTCCTCATCGTCAAGGAGGCCAAAATATCCCCCAGGGCTAAGAATGCAGTCATCACATTCGGATACCAGCAGACCATCACGGACCCCGACCCAAACCTGATGCTCATCAGACCAGGCTCCGGTGGCTCCTTCAACACTCCCGAATCTGATATCGACCCATCGGACACACCCCTGCTCATAAATACTCACCCCCTCCATAAAAAGGTCGCCACCATAGTTCTCTCCCGCCTGCATGACGCGTGCCGGATATACGTCCACAAGTACCTCCATGAACCGAAGCGAGAACCTCGAAAACCGAGGGAATACAAAGACGGGATAACCCGACTCGATCAACCATCGATCAGAATCATCCCACCAAGCTGCACGGCCGGTTTACCCCGGGAGTACCTCAGACTTGTCCACCCTGCTCAGGGATTCAGTGTTCGCGGCGAACTCGGCCAGGGCCGCTTGCAGGTCATCCATGTTTTCGGCAGCGATGACTTCGGGCAAAGCCAGTGAATCGGCATCGTCAAACCTGGTTCCCGCATCCAGGTGGTGTCGAGATCTACTTTGACACGGACAAGGAGCCCGTCCAGTGTGAACGGCTTGAGCCGCTCGGTCTCGACACACTTTTCACGGCCCTCACCCGCTTTGAAGCACTCCACGAAGTTTTCCATGTGCACCCGGAGGGTGCACACCTCCCATCGGAACGCGGGACAACACAGCACAACCGGGCAACCACCTCCCCCACTACCCGCAGATTCTCGCGTTTCCGCAGGTCAGGACACTTGCCCACCCCAGTTCAAGTCCCGTCACTCACCCCAGAGCCGAAAGGCCCTGACCAGCGCGGAAACGCGAAGGTCAGGGCCTTTCGCGTTGTCGGGGGCGCACCGGTGGACACCCGGGACCGGGGGCGGCCTCCTCCCTCCACCACGGCCCGCCCCGGCTTCCCGGGTCCGCCGTGGTGCCTGGTCCGGGGAAGGTGCGCGGCGAGCAGTGAGACGGTCTCGCACGTGTCTCCACACGGTGGCCGTACCGACCCGCCATGTGCGCGGGAACGGCACCGGGTCCGGTGGCGGTCGGCGGTGGAAGCCGACGGTGCCGCTCCCCCGCTCGGCGGCCGCTGGGGCCGCGACGCGCTCACTCCTCCTCGGCGTCGCGGTCCTGCGGTGTCTCGGCCTCGGAGAGTTGGATCCGGCTCGCGAGCCGGTAGTCGACGCGGATGTCCGTGTAGACCACTCCCGGGCGAACCCTCCGGGGAAGGCCGTGGCGCTCACTGCCGGAGGTTCCCTCATGGTCCGGGTGCCCCCAGGTCCGGGACCTGACCTCCGGCACCTCCCGGAAGGTCAGTTCGTCCGCGGACACGGAAGCGCTGACCTCCACGTCGTACGCGGCTTCCGTTCGGTCACCCGTGGTCCCCGGCTCCGCCTCCCGGGTACGGCGGCCATGGCGTCTCACCGCTCGTCCTCGTCGTCGAGGTCCTCCACGACCTCATCCACGGCTTCCCCGACGTCCTCCACCGCGTTCGCCGTGCCCCCGCCCAGGGTCCCCGCGGCCTCTCCCGCGCCCTCCGCCACCTGGTCGAGCGAGGACTCCACTCCCCGGGCCACGTGTTCCAGGATCTGCGGGTTCGCGTCGATCGTCCGCAGGACCCGAGTGATGATCTCGCGGACGTTGTCGAGCTGGACCTTGAGCAGGGCCTCGGCCTCGACCCCCTTGATGGTGAGGTCGACACGGCCGAGTTCGACGTCCGCCCCCACCTTGAGTTTGAGCAGGTCCAGCACCTCGGCCTGAAGGGAGACGGAGGCTCGGAGGTTCTCCACCCCAAGCTCGATCTCGTCGACCTTCACGACCGGAACGTCGAGGAGCACGTCCGGGTCCTCGGCGTGGCGGGCACGGCCGGTGTGCTCGCGGCGGGGTTTGGGCCCCTTCCTCGCACCGTCGGGCCGTCTCCTCCGCCCCGCCTCGGTGTCCTGTTCGGGTGGCGCTTCGCCTCTCGGGGGTCTCCTGTCGCCGGTGGACCGATCCCTGTTTCTTCCGGTTCCCTGGGTACTCCGACTCACCTTCTCCGCACCCTTCCGAGCGGTTCGGGCGCGCCCACGGCCCCGAGCCCCTCCGAGAAAGCGCTCCGTGCCGTCGACCACGGCACGGACACCCACACCTTGCCCGCTTTGTCACTAATTGGGCGCTATGCGAGCATTTCGCCTCATGTACCCCCGGCCACCACCACGGAAACGGTCTTCCCTCCCCGGGGCACTCCTCCGCCGCGGCCCATACCCCATCCCCAGAGTCTGGAGCCACCGACGGGCACCGGACCTATCGCCTCCACGCGGCCTTCCGGTTCAGCCCGGGCACGGCCGGATGCGGTCACCTCCACAGCACCGGAACAAACATCCAGGTGGAACAGCATTCCGTCCCAGAATCAGCTGTTCGCGCAGCATGGGGAGGTTTGTCGCATCCACATGGGCATTGTTAGCTTTCCTACTGGTTGATTACCATACGTAACCAGCCATACAACCCCCCGGCGAAGGATCCCCATGAAGAACAGCATCAGGCGTACCGCCGCCACCGTACTGCTCGCCTCAGGCCTGGCCGTCGGCGCCACCGGGACCGCACTGGCCGTCGTCGAGTACGTCGGAGGCGGGCGATGGGAGCACGGTTTCTCCGCCGGCTCCGTGTACTCGAACTACTTCCACGGCGGCGTCTGCCACGGCTCCACCGCCGTGGGCACCTACACCGACCGCACATCCGCCCCAGCCGGATACACCTCCTACGCCACCGCCCCCGAAGCCCGGTGGGGTAACAAGACCTACTGGCGCACCAGCTGCTGATCACCGTCCGTGCCCCAGATCCGCAGGTGCAGCTCCACCGGCGGGTCCGCCATACCCGTCTCCCAGGACGCCCAGGTGCCGAACCGCATCCTCTCCTTCGCCTACACGGCCTGCGTCGCGTTCGCCGCGCTCATCGCCTTCCTCCTCGCCGCCACGGCCGAGCAGACCCTCTACGTCCTCGAGGACTCGGAGATGGTGTGGATCACCGAGGACGACGGAACCCACGACACCGACGAGGTCGCGCGTACCGTGCAGGAGGTCGCCGACGCACACGGCGCCGCCATCGGCTACGTCATCCTCGACGTCGAGGAACCCTCCTCGCGGGCCCACATGTACCTGGCGGTCTCCGACCCCGACTCCCACCACGCCCGCTGGCTGGAGGAGGGCTACCCGTCCTTCAGCCGCAGCTTCACCGTTGAGACCCACCCCCTCACCGAGTTCGGCGATGTGGGGCCCAAGGGCAACTACCTGGTCTTCGACGCGCCCCGGGCTGAGCCCGCCCTGCGTGAAGCGCTCGCCGACCACGGTCTGCGCGAGGCACCGGGCACGCATGTCGCCCAGCTGTGGCACTTCCTCACCGGTGGCCACCTGTTCAACCTCGTGGTCGTGGCTCTGCTCGGCACCGTCACCGCCGTCGGCGCCGGTGTCCTGCTCGCTTCCCGCGACTACGGCGTTATGCGCCTCCAGGGGCACTCCTACGCGGCCATCCTGCGTAGGGACCTGGCCAGGGTCGCCCGCCTGGGCGCGATCGCGTTGCCCGTGGTGGCCGCCGCCACCTTGGCGTTCCTCGGCTTCTACAACGGCTGGAACCAACTCGGTTTCTACGCACCCCTGGCGCTGGTGTTCCTGGGGCTGCTCGCCGTGCCCTGCCTGATCGTGCACGCCGCAGTACTCGGTCTGGTGCACACCACCGAGATCCTGCCCGCGCTCAAGGGCCGTCTGCCCGTACGCAGCACCACCGTCGCCATCTATCTGGTACGCGTCCCCGTGCTGGTACTGACCCTGGTCATCGTCGGCTCCGTCGTCCTCAACGTGCAGAACGCCCGGGAACAGCGCATCGGGTTGGAGGTCTACGAGCAGTACGGCGACGCCTCACGGCTCGGCCTGAGCTCCAACTACGGCTGGTCCGACCCCGAAGCCGTCGACGCCGAACTCGGCCCGTGGCTGCGTCGGGTCGACACCAACGGCGACATGGTGCTGGCAGTCAATGTGGACCCGGTGCGGCTCCTACCCAGCGATCCGGAACCACCCGACATGGACAATCCCATCCTCATCGTCAACAACACGTACCTGACCGAACAGGAGGTCCTCGCGCCGTCCGGAGAGCGCTACGGGCCCGGCGAGAGTATCCGTGTCATCGTGCCTGAGTCCGCCTCCGCGCATGCTGACCAGTTGACCGAAGGTATGACCGGCTGGCTTGAGGCAAACGGCCTGCCCGCTCGCGCCTTCGACATCGAGGTGCGACCGGCCGCCGGTGACCAGACCGTGTTCACCTACGGAGCGCAGGGCGATCGTGGCCTCCGGTTCCTTCCCCTGCTGCACGAACCGGTCATCATCGCCCTGCCCAACGGGGAGGTCATGTCCGACGCCGGCTACGTCAACCACATGTCCGGAGGAGAGACGGTCTTCCTGGACCCCAGCGTGGTCGAGGAGTTCCGCGCCGAAAACCAGCAGGCGTCCCAGTACATCTCCATGGTCGAGAAGCTCACCACCGTCGCGTTGAGAACACATGCCGAGACCGTGGTGAGGCTGCGCAGCGAACTGTTCAACCTCGTCGGTGCGAGCGCCGTGCTGTTGCTGACCGCCGTGGCCGCGTGCATCATCCACGTACGTACGCGCGGACAGACCATCTTCGCCCGGCACATCAGCGGTTGGACCTTCGTGGCCACCCATCGGCGGTTGCTGGTCGTCGAGGGGGTCATCGCGGCGGCCTTCGTGGGCTGGGCCACGTGGGACACCATCAGCACACTGGTGGCGGCCAACAACGCGACCGGACCGCCGATTCCCGGCCTGGTGACCACCACCGGGGTAGAACCCCTCTACGCCGTGGGAATCGCGCTGGCCTCCCTCGCGATCACCCTCGGCGCGCTCGCCGTCTTCCACCGCCGTATCGTCCGTGAAGGCGCCTCCCAGGCCTGACCCCCGAGGAACACCATGATCACCCTGAACAACCTCGCCAAGTCCTTCGGCCAGCGCACCCTGTGGCGGGACCTGGACCTGACCGTCCACGCCGGGAAGATGCTCGCCCTGGTCGGCCCCTCCGGCTCGGGCAAGACCACCCTGCTCAACTGCATGGGGCTCCTGGAGAGCCCGAGCGGCGGCGACATCGTCCACGACGGGAAGAAGATCACCCGCCTCAGCGCCGGGAAACGGCGCCGCTTCCGCCGCGACCACCTGGGATACCTCTTCCAGAACTACGCGCTGATGGAGAACGCCACGATCAGGGCGAACCTGGACGTGGCGGGGCGCGACCGCAAGCTCCAGGCCCAGGCCCTGGAGCGCGTCGGCCTGGCCGGTCGTGAGAAGGAGAAGGTGCACTACCTCTCCGGCGGCGAGCAGCAGCGCGTCGCCCTGGCGCGGCTGATGGTCAAGCAGCCCACCCTGGTGCTGGCCGACGAGCCCACCGGCGCGCTGGACGAGGACAACGGGCGCATGGTCATCGACACCCTGCGCGCGATGGCCCGCGAGGGGTGCGCGGTGGTGGTCGCCACCCACAACGACGACGTGCGCGACGCCTGCGACGCGGTGTTCGACGTCCAGGAGCAGCGCCTCACCGCGACCGTGTAGAACCGGCACACCGTACGAGGGGGCGGGCGGCGACCCGCGTTCACGGCTCGGCCACGCACAGCGGCGCCCGGCACCGCCCGCCCCGGGAACAGGACACCGGTCCCCCGTCCCCCCGCTTCCCCGCCCCACGTCCCTCGCCCCTGCCCGGATCCGGAAACCCCCTCATGCTCCATCGCGGCATCACCTTCGCACACGCCGCCTTCCTCGTGCTCTCGGCCCTGCTGTCGTTCCTGGTGGTCCGCGAACACCTGGAGGCCGTACTCGACCCCGGCGCGACGCTCGTGCAGGTCCGGGGCACCAACGAGGCGGCCGGTCGGGACGGCGTCCACGAAACGGTCGCCTCCTTCGCCGAGGAGCACCGGGTGAACATCGCCCTGGAGGTCGCCGACCCGCGCGATCCGGGCGGTGTCCGCCACCTGTACCTGGCCGTGGGCGCACCCGAACGGCCCGGCGGCTCCTGGCTCGAACGGGGCTATCCCGGTCTCTCCCCCGATCTGCGCACCGAGGTCCACCCCTGGGCCGAGGCCGCGGACCTGGATCCGCGCGGGGCCTACCGCCTCCTCGGCCCCGAGGAGAAGGCATCCGACCTCTTCGGGGCCCTGTCCGCGTACGGGTTGGACGGACACGTCGCCTCCGCGTACGAGAACGACGAGTGGTTCAAGATCGCCCGGCACGGCACGTTCGCCGACGTCTTCGTCATCGCCCTCCTGTGCGGCGTGGTCTCCGTCGGCACCGGTGTGCTCCTCAACTCCCGTTCCTACGCCGTCCTGCGCCTCCAGGGCGTGTCACCGGTCCGCGTCCTCCTGCGCGACCTCGCGCAGCTGGCACGGTTCTGGGTGGTGGCGGCCCCGACCGTCGCGGTGGCCGCGGCGGGCCTTCTCCTGCTCCACGGAGCCCTGTCCCGCGCCGGGCTGCTCCTGGAGGCGGCCCTGTTCCACCTCTCCGTGTTCACTGCCGTCGGCCTGGTCACGCACGCCGCCGCACTCGCCATGGTGCACGTCACGGGCATCCTTCCCGCGCTCGGGGGCAGGCTGCCCGCACGCCTGGCCACCGTCGGCGCCTACGCCGTCCGCGTGCCCGCCCTGGTGCTCGTACTCGGTCTCACCGCGAGCCTCGCCCTGAGCCTCCAGGTCCTCCGGGGCCAGCACGAGGGCCGGGCGCTCTTCGCGGAGGCCGACGGCGTCTCCCGCTTCCACTTCTCGGGGAACGTGGACGAACTGGGCGAGGAGGAGACGGTGGAGGAGTTCGGCGAGGCGCTCCGCACCCTGGACGCACGGGGGGAGCTGCTCCTGGTGGCGCCTTCGGACGACACCTCCGTTCTCGGTGGAGCGCCCCGGCCCCTGCCCGGCGGCCTCGCCATGGTCGTGGTCAACGACACCTACCTGGAACGGCGTCCCGTCCTGGACCCCGACGGGGAGCCGCACAGTTCCTCGTCCGGGGGCGGCGCCGTGCGCGTCCTCGTCCCCGAGGCCCACGCCGACCTGGCGGACGCCCTCGGCACGGAGGTCGGGCGTCAGCTGCGCGCGTCGTGGGAGGAGGCCGGGGACACGCCCCCGCGGATCGACGTCGAGACCGCGCTCAGCCGGTCCGGGCAACGATTGTTCACATACGGCGCCTCCCCCACCGGAAACCGGAGCGGCATCCCCTTCGTGCGGGACCCCGTGGTCGTGGCGGTGCCCAACGGCTCCGAGGTCCTGCGCCCCGCCCACTACCGCGACCACGCCATGAGCGGGGCCGCCCTCGTCCCCGACGGCGAGGCCTTCGCCGTCGGGGAACTGCCCGCCTACCTCGACGGCGTCCAACCCGTGGCCCTCCAGGCCGCCGACGAGTACCGGGAGATCTCCTCCCAGACGCGCATGGAGGGGTTCGCGCTCGCCGGGGCGGTCGCTGTCCTGTTCGTCACCGGGGTCACGGTGTGCGTCGTCCACGTCCGTACGCACTCCCAGGCGGTCTTCGCCCGCCACCTGCACGGCTGGAGCCTCCCGGCCACGCACCGGGCGCTGCTGGTGCTGGAGTTGCCATTGGCCGTCGCATTCGTCGGATGGTCCGCGTGGGACTCGGCCCGGACCCTGGCGTACACCCGCGAGTCGGAGTTCACCGCTCCGGACGCGACGGTGGTACGGGCCCTCACCCTGGAGCCGTTCCTGGCGGCGGGGACCGCCACCCTGGGGCTGAGCCTGGTCCTGGCCGTGCTGGCCCTCCTCCACCGCCGCGTCGTCCGCGAGGGCGCCGCCGAGGCCTGACGCGGGCCATTCGGTCACCGGTCACCGGATTCCACAGGGGCGCGAACGGGCACGGCCGGGCCGCAGCGGCCCCGAAACGCGCGAGGTGTCCCCCCGGCGACGGGCGGATGAACGCCTTCCGAGGTGTCCCTCCCCGTCTGGACACCGGCCCTCCCACGGCACGAGGATCGGTTTCCCACCGGGCGGCACACCCCGCGAACCCCGGTGTACACGGTTGTCCGGTGTCCCGGGAGAGGGTGGAGCGAGCGTGGACGAGACCCCCCACAAGGAGGGTGAATCCTCCCTGGTCCCACGCGGGTGGCGACCGCTCCACAGCGGTCTGGCCACCGGGCTGGCGGTGGCCCTCGGCCTGGGCACGGCGCTCCAGGGCGTCCCGGAACTGCTTCCGGAGAACGGCGGCCTGTGGGTCGCGCTGCTCGCCGTCCTCGGCAGCGGGGTGGCCGCGTCCGCGCAGGCGCTGCTCGAACGCCTCGGCCACGCTCAGGAATCCCGCGAGAGGCCCGCACTGCGCCGACGGCTGCCTCCGCCCATCGAACACTTCACCGGCCACACCGACCTCGTGGCGGAGCTGCTCCAGGAGTTCGCCCGCTTCCCCCGCAAAGGGGCGCGCCGACTGGTCAGCCGACCCACGTGGACGATCGGGCGGCGGCGACACCGCGGCGGCCCGCTGGCCATCGCGATCACCGGTGAGGGCGGCACGGGCAAGAGCCAGCTGGTCGCACAGGTCGTCGACAAGGTGGCCGACCGCTTCCCCGACGGCAAGCTGGAGTTCGAACTCTACGGCGGCGCGGCGCACGAGGTCTCCGCCGAGACGCACCCGTCCACGCGGGGACGGACGGTCCACTCCGGTTCCGGGCACCGACCTCCGGAGGTCGGATCCGACGGCACCGATCCGATCACCCCGGTGCGCCGCGAACCCCGGCGCCCCGAGGAGATCCTCGCCCAGATGATCACCGAGGTCGGGGGCCACCCTCCGGAGGGAGCCTCTCCGGAGGACCTGAGGGGGCTGTGGAGCGCGGCGACCGAGGAGCGCAGACTGCTCGTCGTCCTCGACAACGCCAGGGACTACGCCCAGGTGGAGCCGCTACTGCCCAGCGGTCGGGGGTGCGCGGTCCTCATCACCAGCCGCAACGACTTCCCCGACGCGGCGCGTCCCATGGGACGCCGTCACCTGGCCCCCCTACCGCCCGAGGAGGGCCTGGAGCTGCTGGACGGACTGGTGAGCGGCTCCCCCCGTCCGCTGTCGGAGGCCGACCGCGCCGCACTGCCCGGCCTCGTCGCCGCCTGCCACGGGTTCCCTCTGGCGCTCTGCCTGGTGGGCACACAGATCACCCAGGAGCGGGGGCCGGGTGCCGCCGACCTCATGCGTCACATGAGCGACCCCGCCCTGCGCCTGACCGTGCCGGGGCCCCAGGCCATCGCCCGGTCGCTCGCGTTCAGCCTGCAACAGTGCGAACCGCGGGAGCGGCTGCTGCTGAGCCGCCTGGCCGGTGCCGGGCTGACGACCTTCACCGCGTGGTCGGCCGCGGCGCTGCTGGACGTCTCCGAGGACGAGGCCAAGCCCCTGTTGTTACGGATGAGTCACCGGTACCTGGTGACGTACCTGTACGAGGCGGGAGGGTTCGACCGGTTCCAGTTGCACGACCACGTCCGGAGCACCCTGTTGACGGTGGGTCCCCGCGTCCTCGGTGTCCCGGAGGCGGAACTGCCGGACTGGTCGCGGGAGGAACTCGGGCTCGCGGTGGAACGGCTGCTACGCGCCTTCGACCGGATCGCGGAGGCGGCCGCGCGGCGGGCCGCGCCGCACGAGTGGAGCTTCGGCGCCTCCCTGCCCGGCTGGGACGGCACGGACCAGGGAAGACCGTCCCCTCCCGCTCCGGCCGATCCCATGGCGTGGCTGGAGTCCGAGCAGCGGAGCTTCGAGGCCTGCTTCCAGTGGACTCGACCGCGTGAGACCGCACCGGACGACCGGTGGCGAGAGGGAACCGACGAGCGGGAGCAGCGGAGAAGGCGGGCCATCGGGTACGGGTGGCGACTGCGCCGGGCCTTCGCCGTACTGTGCCGGACCGGGCGCACACGGTGGGAGGCGATGCGGGAGGCCACCCAGCAGGCGACCGTGCTGGCCCTGGAGATGGGCGAACCGCTCGCCTACGGGATCGCCCTGCTCGACCGCGCCGAGGTGGCCAGCGGTCACGGCGACCACGACACCGGCTACGAGCGCGCCCTGACCGCGCTGTACGTCCTGGAGCAGTTGGAGTCGGCGGATCCGCGGTGGAGGGCGCGGGCGCACCGGGCGATCGGGGTGAACCTGTACCGCCGCGGCGACCTGGACGAGGGCCGGGCCGAGATCGAGGAGGCCGTACGGATCTTCTCCGACCACGATGACCGCTGGTGGCGGGTGCGGTCACTGTGCAACCTGGCCGAGGTCGATCGCTTCCAGGGGCACTGGGAGCGTGCTCACGCGTTGCTCACCCACGCGCAGGGCCTGCTCGTGGGCTCCCAGGACTCCCCGGAGCAGTGGGCCAGGGTCCAGTGGCAGAAGGGAGAGGTGCTGCGGCTGCGCGGATTCGCGCTCAACGCCTGGTTCGTACTGGACGACGAGCGGGAGCGGCTCCCACCGACGCCGAACGGGGACTGGTACCGCGCCCGCTACCTGCGCTCGTTGGGCCAGCTGCCGACCACCAGGCTCAACCGGGAGGCCTGGGAGTGCGAGCTGCTGCTCAGCCCCGCACGCGAACGTGACCGGCGCCGTCTGACCGCACGGGACCCGGACTGGCCGAGGAAACAGCGGGACAGGGTGGCCGCCCTGTTCGCCGACGGGGACCAGGGGTACGCCGACCGCTGCGCCGAGATACGGCCCGCGCACGGGCTGCTGCGACGCCGGGAGAGGCTGCGGGAGTCCTGGCGGGACGCGGACCAGATCGCCCGGTTGCGGGAGGCGGAGCGGGTGTTCGTGGAGATCGGTGACGACTGGGGGCGGTGGCGCACGTGCCTGGTGGTGGGCCGGGCACAGATGGCCCTGGACCGGGACCGGGGCAAGGAGGAGATGCTGCGGGCCGCCGAGGGGTTCCGGGAGCTGGGTGACAAATGGTGGCACGCCCGTGCGCACCGCATGGCGGCGGAGTCGCTGCGGCAGGCCGACCGGCTGTCCGAGGCCGAGGAGCTGGCCAGGGTCGCGGTCGACGGCTACCGGGGGCTCCAGCACCGTTCCGGGCAACTGCGGGCGATGAGGTTGCTGGCCGAGATCATGATCGGCCGCGACCTCCTGGAGGCGTGGCGCACGCTCAACGCGGCCGAGGAACTCGCGGAGGAGGGGGTCCGGCTCGGGATGGTACCGGAGTCGTTGCTCCAGGAGATCCGGGACGTGCTGCGCGTCACCGAACACGGCCCCTACTCGACCCTCGGCGCCGATCCGGTGCGGTAGCCGGAGCGCCGCCGCACCGCACCGCTGGACCAGACCACCGTCGAGCACGGGGCCTCCCCGAACGGCCTCCGACCACCGACGCGGGGCCCGCCCGGGTGAGGGACCGCCGCGGTGCCCGGCCGCGCACGCGATTCGCCCGTCGCATGGGCTCCGGGGGGCCGCCCGTCAGACGGCGACCGCGTCGGTCCTCAGGTGAACCACATGATGACCCTGCCGGAGTACACCAGGACGAAGGCCGCCGCCACGAGGGCCGTGGTCCCCGAAGCGAGCAGGAGGGAGCGCGCGTCGGGGAACCGGCGCACCCCGCCCCACACCAGGAACGCGACACCCACGGCGATGCTGCCGGACCAGTACACGGGGGACGTGGTGTCCGCGATGTAGGCGAGTCCGTACGCGCCCTCCCCGACGAGCACCCCGCTCATGGCGCCCACCGCCAGCGGGGTGAGCCGGGTACGCCAACGCACGGCGTTTCCGCCCCAGCCGAGGAACGGCCCCACCACCACGGCGGCGGTCAGCCAGAAGGCCGTCATGCTGGTGGCGACGCCGTATCCGCGCACGATGGAGGCGAGGTCGTAACCGAGGACCATCGCCGCCAGCGACAGCACTCCGACGATCGCGGAGACCCACGGGCGCCGGGCGAGCATCCCGAGCAGGAACGCGACCAGGCTCCAGGAGCCGGACGAGTTCGCCAGCGACGACAGCGCGTCCGGCAGCAGGCCCTGCCCGTAGGAGGTCGCGTACCCCACGACGAGGCCTACGCCGACCGCCGTGGCGAGGGACGACGGCGAAGCGGTCGGGGACGGGGGTTTCTCGGTGTCCGCGGTCATGCACTCTTCCGTTTCCCTGGGTCAGGCTCTGGTGAGGGCGGACAGACTTGCCCTCACCAGGGTTAACGCCGCCCGCGACTCTCCGGGTTCACAGCGAGGCGACGGCCGCGGCCCGGTGGCGCGGACGCCGGTGACCCGGATACGGGAACCGCCCCGCCCCGGGAGCCGGGTGTCCACGAGGTGGAGGTTCAACGCCAGGCCTCCGGGAACCGGCCCGCCCCGGGACCCGGGCGGACCCCCAGGCACGGTCCCGGAGCCGGACCCGGGCGCGGAGACCGCCCTACAGCGCCTCGGAGTCACCGGTGGACCCCGGTGCGATCTCCCCGTCCACTTCCGGGTACTCCTGGCGGACACGGTGTGCCACCTCGGCGAAGCCGCCGCGCTCCAGGACGATCAGCTGCTCGCGGGCGAACCGCGTGCGGGTGGCCTCGTCCCTGACGGAGTCGATCAGTCCCCGCAGGATCGCCACCTGCACGTCGCGCTCGGCCGACTCGCGGGTGCCGTTGTCGGCGGGCCACCAGTAGCTCTCGTACCCCTCGCCGTCCACGTCGCTGCCCGGTCCCGGGGGCATGTCGGCATCGTCCTCCACGAAGCCCAGCGGGTCGCCGAACGGGTCGAGGTCCTCGTCGGCGGCCGGGCGCGGCGGGACGACCGGACCGGCGGCCATCGGATCCTGCCCGGTCTCGCGCTCGACCTCGCGCAGCTGGCGGTCCTTGCGGAGCCCGGCCATACGGCGCAACCGCTCCTCGTCCTCCTCCGGCAGGCGCAGGCTCACCTCCTCCGCCCACACCACGATCCCGGAACCGATGACCGCGGTCTCCACCGCGAGCCGGGCGGCCAGTTCACACTCGGCCGTCCCGTGGCCGCCGGGCTCGACACGGCGGGCCAACTCGGAGGCGCGGGTGACCACGGCCAGGACCGCCGGAGCGACCGGGTTGCGCAGGCGCAGGTCCACGTGGCCGTCCCACCGCCAGTGCACCACGGCGGAGAACACCAGGTCGTAGTCCTCGGTGGCGCTGGGCAGCGCGACCGGGCGGACACGGGTGCCTCGCCCGGCGACCGGTTCCCCCAGCGCCCCCGGCGGCCGGGAGGGGTCTCCGGATTCCCGTTCCGGGGAGGCGTCGGCGGCCTCGGCGCCCTCCGTGCCCTCGGTGTACACGAGGAAGGCGCCCAGGAGCAGCAGCACGGCCGGGATCCACAGCAGGGTCCACAGTCCGACCAGGGGATAGAGGACACAGGGCACGACGGACACCACCGTGGTGGCCACCACGAGGCGCGTTCGGATGACGGGGGTGACGGTGTGCCTCCTCTCGCGGCGTGGTCGCACCGGCCTGGTCCGGTGGACGGGGGCACCGCGGCACTGGCGTGATCCGGCGCGCGACGACACGGGGGTGGTCGGCGCGGACCGGCACGGCCCGGCGCGCTGCGGCGCGGTCCCTTCCGGCGACATCCGACAGTCTGCCCCAGATCCGGAGTGGACGCGTCACGAACGGGTCCTCGCATGCCCCCGAGCGGCCCGCGCCCCTCCCCAGACGAACGTCCGGCCACGGGAACGTGTCCCCCACGCCCCGGTTGGACGAACACCTGCCCCCGTGTCGGCTCCGGGGGCGACGGGGGGCTCCGGTTCGGCACACAATGCGGTCATCCCCCGCGCGACCGTCCCCCGGTCCCCGCCCTCGTCGCCGAGCCCGCCCTCGGAGCCAGCCCATGTTCACAGCACCCGCCCGGACCGGGCGCCGCTTCCGTCCCGAGGTCCAGGGCCTGCGCGCCGTCGCCGTGCTCCTGGTCCTCGCCTACCACCTGGACTCCGGCCTGCTGCCCGGCGGCTACGTCGGCGTCGACGTGTTCTTCGTGATCTCCGGTTTCCTCATCACGTCGCTGTTGTACCGCGAGGCCACCGAGCACGACCGGGTGTCGATCAGCGGCTTCTACGTGCGTCGTGTGCGGCG
>NZ_ANAX01000081.1 GCF_000341065.1 Nocardiopsis halotolerans DSM 44410
TGCTGCTGGTCACCGGCGCGGTCTCGTTCTTCCTCCTGCCCGTCACCCGTCTGGTCGACACCGCATGGCAGCTGGTGGCCTCGGCCGCCTACGTGGAGAACCTGTACCTGGCCCGGCAGGCGGTGGACTACCTGGCCGCGGACGACCCGCCCAGCCCCGTCCAGCACTTCTGGTCGCTGTCGGTGGAGGAGCAGTTCTACCTGGTGTGGCCGCTGCTGTTCGTGGTGTGGGCTCTGGCCCGGCGCCGCTGGCGGGCCACCGCCGGGGCCCTCACCGTCCTGCTGGGTTCGGTGCTGGTGCTGTCCCTGGCCTGCTCGGTGGTGCTCACCTCCCAGGAGGCGGCCTCGGCGTACTTCCTGCCGACGACCCGAGCCTGGGAGCTGGCCGTGGGCGGGCTGCTCGCGGTCGGGCTGGCGCACGGGAGTCTTCCGGAGCGCTGGCGCGCGCCGCTGGGCTGGCTCGGTCTGGTCGCCATCGCGGTCTCCGCGGTGGTCTACGACGACGCCACGCCCTTCCCTGGCTGGGCGGCGCTCCTGCCTGTCCTGGGCGGCGCGGCGGTGATCGCCGCCGAGGACTCCCCCGGACGCCTGTCGGCCTCCCGGCTGCTGGGTACCGCGCCCGCCCGCTGGGTCGGTGACGTGTCCTACTCGCTGTACCTGTGGCACTGGCCGCTGATCATCTTCGCCCTGGTGCTCACCGGCGAGGCCGAACTCGGTCCGCTGGAGGCCGTGGCGGTCGCGGCCGTGTCCGTCCTGCTGGCGTGGGCGACCAAGGTCTGGGTGGAGGACCCCGTGCGCGACCGGGGTCTGGTCCGCCGCGGCCGTTCGGCCCTGGTCGTGGCCACGGCGGGCATCGTGACCGTGGCCGCGGTGGGCGGCGCGGTGTACGTGCGGGTCGACCGGGAACGGGGGGTGTCCTTCGACCCCGCGGTGCACACCGGTCCCGCCGCGCTCGGCGAGGCCCCGGGCGACGGGCCGCTCTACCCCTCGCCCGTGAACGCCGAGGACGACGTTCCCCTCCTGTACGACGACGACTGCCAGGCCTCGCAGTCGGCCACCGAGCCCGGCGACCCGTGCGTGTACGGCCCCGAGGACGCCGCCCGGGACGTGGTGTTGCTCGGGGACTCCCACAGCGCGCAGTGGGGCACCGCGCTGTCGGAGATCGCCGAGGAGCGCGGTTGGCGGCTGCACATCTACACCAAGTCCTCCTGCGCGTTCACCGACACGATGGTCAGGGGCCCCGACGGCGGCCCGTACACGTCGTGTCACGAGTGGAACCGCGCGGTGGTCGGGGAGCTGGAGGAGCTGCGGCCCGACCTGGTGATCACCAGCTCCTCCACCGCCGCACGGCCGGCCGAGGAGGTCTCCGCGGAGGAGGACCACGCCGCGATGACCGAGGGCATGCTCCGGTTGTGGGAGGACGTGGCCGAGGTCAGCGGAGAGATCGTCGCGGTACGCGACACCCCGCGCGCCCGCCGGGACGTGGTGGAGTGCGTGGCGGCCAACGCCGAGGACCCGTCGGTGTGCGGGCGGCCCCTGGAGGAGGCGACCCGGGCCGCCGATCCGCAGGAGGACGCGGTCCGGCTGTTCGATGGCGAGGTCCACTGGCTCGACCTGACCGACCTGTTCTGCGCGGAGGGCGGGTGTCCGGCGGTGATCGGCAACGTGATGGTCTACCGCGACTCCGGGCACATCACCAGCACCTACATCGGCCTGCTCAGCGATGAGCTGGCCGCGAGGATGGACGAGGCCATGGACTCCTGAGGCGTTCCCGGCCGGAGGCGCGGTGGCTCCTCCGGCCGTACGGACGCCTCCGGCGGCGCCGAGCACGCGAACGCGGACCGGAACACGGTATTCCCTCGACGCGGTACTTCCCGGAGGTACCGCGCCTTTTTCGTATGGCCGGAAAAAGGCGCGCTTACTCAGAAAATGTCATGGTTTGCGCACTTCAATGGGGCTTTGTATGCACCAGAAAAACAACCGGACACGCGCAGACCCCAAAGGCCCGTGTTCTCCCCGTCGACGCATCCCTGGGAGGTATGCTCGTGACCCGAAACGGCCGTACCGGGAATAACACCGGCCGTGAAAGGCGGAGTCGATGAAAGCGCGCAACGGAACCGGAACCGTCGGAACGAGGGCGGTCGCCGTCCCCGATCCGGCCGGTGGACCGGACAGCTGACCGGCACCGCCCCGGACCCGCACCACCCAACCCCCCGTCACCCCCTCACCGGACCGTACGACCACGACCACACGAGGGGAGCGGGATCGCACGATGCCCTGGGACGCACAGGAACGCACACGCTACGAGGACGAGGTACTGGTGGCCGCGCGCGCCCACGGGCTCCCCGCGGACCTGTTCGCGCGCTACGGCATCGGCCCCGAGCTGGAACGGCGGCTGCGCGACGACCCGGCCGCGTTCACCGAGCACGTCAGTGAGGTGTGCGCCTACTGGCGCGACCTCCAGAGCCGACGCCGCTCCCTGAAGAAGGTGCTGGTCGACCTGATCGACGACCACGAGCGCCTGGAGGGCGAGGACGCGCTCACGCACGCCCACTTCCACCGCGTCCGCTCCGAGGCGACGCGCCGGGCGCTGACCGCGTGGTCCGAGGCCGCCGGGAGCCCGACCGCACACCTCGTGGACCGGCTGTCCGACCTGGCGGGGGCCCCGCCCACGGACGCCTTCCACACCCTGCGCGAGCACCTGCGCGTCCGCGGTGTGCCCTTCTCCCCCATGGAGGTCTTCGGCGAACGGCGCCTGGCCGGGGGGTTCACCGTGCTGGACGGTTTCCGGCTCCCTGACGGCACCGCCCTGGACAAGGCCTCCCTG
>NZ_ANAX01000082.1 GCF_000341065.1 Nocardiopsis halotolerans DSM 44410
CGTGCTGGAGGTCCTGCGCACCGAAGCGGAGCAGGTCGACGCCCTCGTGCTGTGGGAGATCGTCAGCGACCTGCGGGAGCGCACGGACTCCCTGACCGGGCCCGCCCTGGCCAGGCACTGGGTCCGGCGGGGACTGGCCGAGGAGGAGGCCCTGCTGCTGGCCGCGTTCGTGCGTTCCGCCGGTACCGACGCGGACGCCACCGCCAGGGCGGAGCGGGACGTGCACGACCTGCTCGTGGACAACCGGCTGCGCCAGGCACAGGAGGCCGCCGCCGACCTGCCCGAGGACCACGACCTGCACGCTCGTCTGCGTGTGCGGATGCGTCAGGTGGAGGAGCTGACCGAGGAGGCGGACCGGGCGCTGCGCGCGGGCGACCGTGAGGAGGCCGCACGGGCGCTGGCCGCGGCGGGCGACGTC
>NZ_ANAX01000083.1 GCF_000341065.1 Nocardiopsis halotolerans DSM 44410
CCCGGCTCGGCGAGGTCGAACCGTTGCCGCCGCACGATGTGGAGGCCCGGGTGGACGGCCGCAGCGTGGTGGTGTCCTGGCGGCCCGGCCCCGGTCAGGCCGGGACGGTCACCTACCGGGTGACACGGAGGACCGGACGGGACGGGAACACCCGCGAGGCGGTGGTCGGCGAGCTGTCGGGGACCGAGATCACCGACACCGGAGCCCCCGTGGGCGCGGAGGCGCGCTACACCGTGGTGGCGGTGCGAGGCGGCCGGGTGACGTCGGAGGAGGTGTCGACCTCACCGGTGACGATCGCGCCGGAGGTCTCCTGTCTGCGTGTACGCGCCGGGGAGCACTCGGTCTCCGGAACCTGGGAGGCGCCGGCGGAGGCGGTGCGCGTGGAGGTGCTGCGCGGCGAGGGCGCCCCGCCGCGCGGCCCGGGCGACGGCGTGCGCGTGGAGACGGACGGGGCGGGGTTCCACGACACCGACGTCCAGACGGACGTGGAGTACCACTACCGGGTCCGGGCGGTCTACGTGACCCCGAACGGGCACGCGCGGGGGTCGGCCGGGCTCGTACGGCGGGCCAGTCCGGGGCCGTCTCCGGCCGCGGTGCTGGATCTGTCCGTGCTTCCGGACGGCGGCACGGACTTCCGGGCCTCGTGGACGCGGCCGTCCCGGGGCCGGGTCGTGCTGCGGGTGGACCCGGAACCGCCCGCGTGGCCGCCGGGCACGGTGGTCGGACCCGAGGACCTGAACTCCTACGGCCGTGAGGTGGTCCAGCGCCCGTTGAGCGAGGCGGAGGAGGAGGCCGCACAGGACTCGGAGGCCGCGTGGAGGGCCGAGGCCGCGCGGAAGGCGGAGGTCGCACGGAGAGCGGAGGACGCACGGAGAACCGGGGCCGGTGGTCATGGCGGTGAGGCCCGTGCCACGGGTGCGTATCCGACCGCGACGACCGGCCGCACGGACTTTCCCCGGACCGGGGCCCCGGCTCCGGCGGCGGGCGGGGAGCGGGAGGGCGTCCGGGTCCTGGGACCCACGGAGGGGTTCGGGAACGGTGCCGCACCGCACGTTCCCCACCCGGCCGCCGCGGAACCGGAAGCCGAGAACGTGGGCCTGGGGATCCTCGGTCCCCGTCCCGCGGACGGCGCACGTACCGAGGAGGAGCGGAGCGGGGACGTCCCCGACTCCGTGCCCGAGGGGCCGCTGGCGCACGGGGACGACGAGGGCATCCGCGTTCTGGCTCCCGGCGAGAGGAGCCCGGCCGACGCACCCGGCGGCACACACGACCAGGGTGGGGGCACCCCGCCCACGGCACACGCGGACACCGCGCCGGACGGGGCGGACGAGGGCGTCCGCGTCCTCGGGCCCGCGGAGGGGTTCGGGAACGGCGCCCGCGACGGCGCCGCACCGCACGTTCCCCGCCCCGCGCTCCCCGACGACGAGGGGATCCGCGTCCTCGCTCCCGGCGAGAGGAGCCCGGCCGACACCCGTGACGACGGGACACCCGTGAACGGCGGAAGCGGCGGCGGGCACGGGGAGCACCCTCCGGGGGCCACGGATCCTGGGTTCGCGCCCCCGGTCCCCGAGGAGCGGGTGTCCGGAGAGCGAGGAGCCGCGGCTGACGGGTTCCCTCCCCCGGGTGCTCCCACGGAACCGGCGCACGAGGACTTTCCCCGCGTGGTGCTCCCGGCGTCCCCGCCACCGGGTGAGCGGGGCGAGGGGGCCAGCGCACCGGACCGCGGAACCCGGAACCCTCCGTCGCGGCCGGTGACCGGGAACGGCGGAGAAACCGTGGGACCCGCACGGGACGTGACGGCTCCCCGTCAGGCGGAGGAAGGGCGGGCCACCGGGATCCCCCGGCAGCGGGAGGGGTCCGAGGGCCGGGGTCCGGCGGAGGGTGAGAGACGGGAGAGGACCGCGTTCACCCTGGACTCGGGCACCAGCCACGTCCTGGCGGTGACCGTGGCGGGTGACCAGGCGGTGGTGGGCGCCTCCGTGCGGGTGACCGCGGCCCCGCCCGTGGAGGGGCTGCGCGCCGAACGCTTCGACACCTCGGTCCGGTTGGGATGGACCTGGCCCGAGGACGCCTCCGCCGCGATCATCTCCTGGCGGCCCGAGGAGCGCGGTACGGAGTCCTGGACCGGGGGCGAACTGCGCTGCACCCGCCGCCAGTACGCCTCGGAGGGCGGCTTCGAGACGCTGATGGGCCCGGAGTCGGTGCACGTGGACGTCCGCTCCGTCGTCCCCTTCGAGGGCGGGGAGTCGGTGAGTTCCCCGGTGAGCGTCGTCGTTCCCGGCCGCGCGGTGCTCGACTACCGCGTGGAGGCGGCCGGACTCCTGCGCCGGGACCGGTTGGTCCACCTGGTCGCGGAGGAGGACTGCACCATGCCCGAGGTGTCCGTGGTCTACGCCGACGGCCCGGTCCAGCCGCACTCCGCCGACCAGGGGATCGTGCTGGCGGTCCTGCCCTCCCAGTACCTGGCCGCGGGCGAGTGGGTCTCGGTCCGCGTCCGGCCTCCCCGCGGCACGGGGCAGGGCTGGCTGATGTGCTTCCCCGCGGACGACCACGGGCACGGGGTGCGTCTGCGCCAACCCCCGGTGAAGGAGCTGAGGTGCTGAGGAACCTGGACGCCGTGCGCTCGTTGAACCCCGTGGACGGTCGTCTCCTGGTGTGCCCCTACTGCTACTCGCGGTTCACCGAGCGGCGGATCCGCTTCCGCTGCACCGGGCGCCCCGGCCCGGACGGCCGGGTGTGCGCGCCGGTGGAGGACGCGGCGATCCGCGCACACCTGGGGCGGCGTGAGCGGCTGCCGCCCGTGTTCGAGGCCGACGGGCGGCGCGCCCGCGCGGTGTGCCCCGCCTGCGCGTCGGCCACCGGCAGGCAGGTGTGCGCCACCTGCCNAGCTGCCCGTGAACTTCGGCCGGATCCGCAGCCGGATGATCGCGCTGGTCGGTGCGCGCGACGCGGGCAAGACCGTGTTCATGACCGTGCTCATCCACGAGTTGATGAACCGGGTGGGCGCCCGCTTCAACGCGTCGGTGGGCGGTTCGGACGACCACACCCGGCACCGGTTCCACGCCGACTACGAGACACCGCTGTACGAGGAGGCCCGGCTGCTGGGCGCCACCCGGCGCACCGGTGTCACCCGCGAACCGCTGGTGTTCCGGTTCACCACCCAGCGCAGGGGTCTGGCGGGCAGGCGTCCACAGCACACGCTGCTGTCGTTCTTCGACACCGCCGGGGAGGACCTGACCTCCGGGGAGAGCGTGGAGGCGAACCTGCGCTACCTCAACAACGCCGACGGGATCATCCTGCTGCTGGACCCGCTCCAGATGGAGGGCACGCGGCAGCTGGTTCCGGCGCGGACGCGCGCGCCGGGCCGGGTGGAGAACCGGCCGCTGGACATGCTGGGGCGCGTCACCGACCTGCTGATGAGCCGTCCGGGGGCGGCCAACAGGCTGATCCAGGTGCCCATGGCGGTGTGCCTGACCAAGATCGACGCCCTGCACGGCGAACTGGACGAGGGGTCTCCGCTGCACCGGCCGCAGCCGACCGCGCCGTTCTTCGACGAGTCCGACAGCCAGGACGTGCACGCCCAGATCCAGCAGCTGCTGCACCGGTGGGACGGCGGCGGGGTGGACGGCCACGTGGGCAACCACTACCGCAACGCCCGCTACTTCGGGGTGTCGGCGCTGGGCGGCGTCCCCGACGAGGGCAACCGGGTGCGGGGAGGGGTGCGCCCCTACCGGGTCGCCGACCCGTTCCTGTGGATGCTCAGCGAGTTCGGCGTCATCCCCGCGCGCGACGCGGCCGGGACCTGACCCCGGGCCGTCCGTGGTCCGAGGGACTCCGGTGGGTCCGGAGGGCCCGCCACACCGATTCGACCATCCGACCACCTGCCCCCCGACCGACCGGAAAGGCGCACCGATGGGCTTCGCGCAGCTGTACTACACCTCGTGCGAGCACGGCCTGTCCGGCTACGCCGGTTACCAGTTCAACGCGGCGACCCCCGGCGTGGACCCGCGGGTGCTGCGGGAGATCGAGCGGTTCACCGTGTACGAACCACCGCGGTCGCTTCCCTTCGGGAGCGTCGACGAGCACCCGGTCAACCTGTGTTACTCGCCCGACGTGGGAGGCGTGCCGGTGCTGAGCAGGGTGGTCTCCAGCGGGGACGACCCCTCGGGCCGTCCGGGCAACTACTTCGCGCACAGCCTGGTCTCCGTCGGTTCCGGGGAGGCGGACCCGCTGCCCGCGGAGCTGTGGGAGGCCGACTTCTGGGCGGAGGCCCCGGTCGGCGACCCCGGTCTGTCGGAACTGGCGGAGCTGTCCGCGTCGGAGATGGGCCCGGGACCGCTGGACCGGGCGCGCACCGACGCGTGGGTGCGGCGCTGGCCGACGGAGGTGGTGGCGCGGCTGCTGCTCGCCGCCGACGACGCCGTGGACGACGCCCGCCCGCTGGTGCTGGTGGCCGACAGCGCGTCGGTGGCGCACTGGGTGGCGGCCCTGTCCCACCTGCTGTCACCGGGACGGGCGCGATCGCTGTCGTTCGCGACCTACTGCGGCAACCCGGACGAGGCGCTCGTGCACGTCGTCGGCGTGCCTCCCGGCTCCGACACCATGCTGTGGCGGGGCAGGTTCACGGTGTACGACCCGGAGACGGACTCCACGGACGAGCTGCCCGAGCCCGACGCGCGGGCGTGGCTGGTCGCCGACCGGCTGGCCCGGTTGGGAACGCGCCGGGCGGCGGCGCTGTGGCGCGGGGCCCGGCCGTACGCCTCGGGCCGGGAGGGTCCCCTGGCGGACTGGCTTCCGGTGCTGATCGCGGCGTCGCTGCTGGGCACCACCGCGCACACCGGTGAGGACCTGCGGCGGGTGTGCGAGTGGTTGTCGGAGGCGGTGGACTGGCTCGTCCCCGAGGACGCCGCCGCGCTGGTCCACCGGGTCCTGGACGCCGACGCGGCGATGGAGCCGCCCGGTGCGGGGGCGTCCGGTGCGGGGGCGGTCGGAACGGGACCGGGCGGAGGGCTGGACCAGACGGACCTGGCCGGGTTGCAGCGGGTGGCGCACCGGTTGGGCGGCGCTGCGGGGATCACCGAGCGGCTCGAACGCGTGGTGGTGCGCCGCTGCCTGGATGACATCGCCGCTGGTGGGAGTGCTCCTGCGGCGGCACCGACACGGACGGAGTCGGTGCGCGAGGCGGCACGGGACCGGGTCGCCGCCCTCCTGGACGGCGAGCGCGGTGAGATCACCCCCGATCGGGCGGTGGAACTGCTGCGCTGGGCGCGCGCGAGTGGTCTGGTTCCCTCCCAGGAGAGCCTGGAGCGGTACGGCGGCAGGGTGCTCGCGCCGTTGCTGGCCGCCTCCCACCTTCCCGCCCCGGAGGCACGCGCCCTGGTGGCGTCCTGCCCCGGGATGCGGCGGGGAGCGGCGATGCGGCTGGCGGAGCTGCCCCGCGACCGGTTGTCCGCCCTGATGGTCGGCCCGGTGGGCGCCCTGTTCGCCGAGGACCGCGACGGGACCAGCGCCCTGCTGCGTGAGCTGCGGCTCCTGGGCACCGACAGCCGCAGTGATCCCCCGGGACTGCTGTCGTACCTGGTGTCCGTGCGCCGGGAGGGACGGACGGTCGGTGCGCCGGGGATCGCCGCGTACGACCTGGACGAGGACCTGCTCACCGGGGTGTGGGGGCCCGGCCACGGGCCCCGGGCCGCCCTGCTGGCCCTGCGTGTCCTGCGGGCCGGGGTCCTGGTCGCGCCGGGGGTGGGCGGCTGGGTGGCCGAGGCGATGACCTCTCCTCCCAGGCCGGGACAGGAACGGGCGTGGCGGGAGCTGGTGGACGAGGTGTCGCGGCACTGGGTGCGCGACCGGCTTCCGGAACCCGGTCGGCGTGTGCTGGTGGAGTGGGCGAAGGTCCGTCCGGTCCTGGTGGCGCTGCGTGCCGCCGACGAGGAGCGGATACCCGACCGGCTCGCCGCCGTGTACGGGGCCGTCCGGGAGACGCATCCGGCGGTGGAGGAGAACGCCTGGAGGCTGGTGGTACGGGTGCTTCTGGGGTGGCGGCGGTGCGCGCTGCTGGCCGAGGCCCTGCGGGACTGCCCGACGGAGGTGTTCGAGGCCTACTGCGCGGCGGTGGCGCTGCGGTTGGCCGACGACCGTCCGGACACGACGACGGCCGCCCTGGTGTACCTGGTCGCGCGGGACGTGGCCCTGGCCGGTCACGGGCGTGCCGAGCACCTGGACGCGGCGGTGCTCGCGCCCGCCGTGGGCCGGGGGC
>NZ_ANAX01000084.1 GCF_000341065.1 Nocardiopsis halotolerans DSM 44410
GGTTTCGACGAGTGGGTGCAGCGGTCGCGCGAGCCCCGCAGACGCGGCGGGCTCTTCGGACTGGGCGCGCGGCGGTCATGAGGCGGGCGGCGGCCTCGCGGGCACGGTGGGACGACGGCGGCGCGCAGCTGGGCACGGCGTTCCTGGTCCTCGCCGGAATCCTCCTGTGCCTGCTGGTCGTCTACCTGCTGCGGTGGTGGTTGCTCGCGGGCCTGGTGAGCGCCGTGGTGATCCTGGGCGGCACCGCCCTCCTGGTCGGATGGTGCGTCCTGGCGGTGCTGTACCTGTGCCGTGTGCACGAGGTGCTGTTCGGCGGCGGGTATCCGGACGAACCCCTGCCGGGGGACGGGGACGACCCCGCGCACCGCGCGTACCATGGCGGTCCGGCCTGGTGGGACCTGCGCGCGATCGTGGGCCGGATCTGGACCGGCTCGTCGCTGTGGAGTGTGTTCCTGCTGCCGCAGTTCCTGGTGCACGCCCTGGTGGTGGGTCTCTACCTGGCCGTCGCGTGGGCGGCCGTCGGCGTGCTGCGCCTGGCCGACTCGGGGCTCCTCCTGGTCCGGCGGATACGGATGGTGTGCCCGGGGTGCTTCCTGCGGCTGGGGTACCCGGCGTACCTGTGCGCGCGGTGCGGTCGGCGGCACGGCTCCATCCGCCCCGGAAGCCGGGGGGTCTGGCGGCGGCGGTGCCTGTGCGGAACGCGCCTGCCGACGCTGCTTCTCCTGGGTTCGGCCGACCTGGAGGCGCGGTGTCCGCACTGCGACCGGGGTCTGGAGCACCGGCCGGGCGAGGCCAGGGAGTTCGTGCTGCCCCTGTTCGGAGGAACCGGCGCGGGCAAGACGCGGCTGGTGACCGGGCTGAACCTGGCGCTGACCCAGGCCGCGAGCCACGCGCCGGAGGCGTACGTGGAGCCCGTGGGCGAGGAGACGGTGCGGCGGCTGCGGGACTGCGAGCGGATGCTCTCGTCGGGGTACCGGACCGCGCCCACTCCCCCGGGGCGCGAGGTGCGCGGGCTGACCGTACGGGTGGGCGTGGACAACAAGGCCCTGCTCATGCAGTTGTTCGACGCGGCGGGCGAGCGGTTCAACCGGTCGGCGACCGCCGAGGAGCTGGCCTACCTGGGGCGCGCGTCGACGTTCGTGCTGGTGGTGGACCCGCTGGGGATCGAGTCGGTGTGGCGTTCGCTGACCTCCCGGGAGAGGGACCAGCTGGCCGGGGACCGGTCGCACACCCGTGACCCGGAACTGGCGTACGGGGCGGTGCGCGACGAGATCCGCAGGCAGTACCGCATGCTGGGGCGGCGCCGGGGTCGTCGGGGGCTGCGCCGGGCCCGCCTGGCGGTGGTGGTCACGCGCGGCGACCTGGTTCGGGGGACCGCCATCGCGCCCGGGGAGACCGACCCCCGGGAGTGGGCGGAGCGGACGCTGGGCCTGGGGAACCTGCTGCGGGACGCGGAGGCCGACTTCGGGCGGACCCGGGTGTTCCTGACCTCGGCCGTGACCGACGGGGAGGGGCGGGCCGACCCCAGCCTGGGCGTCCTGCTGCGGTGGATGCTGGAGGGGGAGCACGAGGCGTTCACCGCGCTGCTCGCCGGTTACTCCCCCCGGCACGCACGGCCCCGGCCGCCGGAGTACGCGAGGGAGACGCGATGACCTACCGGGGAGCCGGGCACCGGGGCACCCGCCGGACCATTGCCGTGGTGACGTACGTGCTCACGGGCGCGGTGACCGTGGCGATGATCGCCGCCGCGGTCTGGCTGGGCGTGACCACCGTGCAGGGCGTGTGGGCCCACGCCCTGGCCCGCATCGCCGCCGGTTCCTGAGCCGCCCTCCCCACCAGCCGAAACGTGACCGGATCCGGCCACCCCTCCTGAGCCACTCTCATCGCTCGAAATCCCTCTGACCAGCCCTTTCGCTGAATGTGGAACCCGATACCGATCCGCGCACGGTTGGTCACAACTGCTAACTTACGGAGCATCCCCACCCATGCACCCTCACCACCCCTGACCGAAGGAGTCCCCCGCCATGGCAGACGAGGCTGGCGCCAATCCGATCGAGGCCCTCGAAGGCGGTCAACTCGCCGAAGCCCTCGCCGAGGCCATGGCAGGGCTGGCCGACATGTTCGACCTGATCATGGAAGATGCCGAGACCGTCGCACACGAAGACGGGGTTGAATCGGCTCTGCGCTCCTACAAGGAGGAGTACGCCCCGACCATCGTCGAGGTCCAGGAACACGGCCTCCAATTGGCCAACAACATCCAGGCCGGAGCCTCCGAGACGGCCCTCAATGACCTGGAGGCCGCGGAGACGTACAACACCCCGTGGGATCTCGACGTCAACTTCTGAAACTCTCTTCTCCCTGCATCCCTCTCCCTTCCAAAGTGAGTCATGGCCACTTTTGATCTCGCCTTCAGCCCTCGTGACACGATCGCCAACCCTCCGGCGATCAAAAAACGCGCGGAAGAGTTGTACGTTCTCCAAGCACGCATGTTTGGGCAGTCCGACGACCTGGACGCCAGTTTCAACTCCGCCGCGACACAGTTCACCGACATCTTCGCCTGGAACATCCAAGGGCTAGCTGCCGAGGATTACCAGCTCTGGCGGGAGGCCGGAGTGGCGATCGCCTACGCCGCGTCCCAGATCGAGCAGTGGGCGGCGCACGTGGAGGAGTTCAAGAAGGAGCGCGAGGAGCAAACCTCCGAGTGGTTCGACTTCCGCACAGCCAAAGAGGACGAGATCCCGGCCGACTACCAGGGGCAGACCATCACCGCCACCTACCCCGAGCGCGGTGGGTTGTTCGGCATCAGCGACGCCAGCAAGTGCCGGGACATCTACGACGAGGTCGCCGCGAAGCTGGCGGAGCTCATAGGTCGCGCGAACACCAACTATCAGAACTTCGAGAATAACGCCGAAGAAATCGCCGACAACCTGAAGGAAGGACCCACAAAGGCCAACGTTCAGGAACTCATCGACGCGGGCATCAACTCTTGGGCCTTCTACAACATTGACCCAAACCATTACACGATGCTCGTGGACGGCCGGGAACTGACCGAGGAAAACGCTGAGGAGTGGGCCGACGAACTTTCGGACTACTGGTCCGGCGACAAGCCCCTCGATGAGCGTTACAACGAACTCATGCTCATGATGAGCATGATCACCACCAACGCGATGCAAGCCCAGCAAGGGGGCACGGGTTACCGCACCGATGAGATGGATTTCCTCCGAACCTTCTACGAAACACTGGAGGAGGAGAGCCCCAACCACATGGGCGTGGTAGGCATTCCTGTCCAGATGGAAGGCGATCACCTAACCAACGAGGAACGCGAGCACGCACTGGGCATGCTCGGGGATGGTTTGCTCGCCCTGTCCGACCCAGACTTCGGTGGCGGCTACGGGGACCTACCCCAAAGCGTGCGCGATGCAATCGACATCCCCTTCACGGACGAGGAAGAAATTCCTGGCGATCTCATCACCCAGGAGGGAGATGCTCGAACATACGCAGCACTTTCAGAGTTGTTCGCTCATACAAACGATGATATGAAAGGCGGCTACGGACTGTCCACCAGGCTCTCTCTTTCCGCTGGAGCATACATAGGACAATGGGGTGACAGCACAGAACACTGGGTTTCTTCTGAAGAAATCGGTGAACTTGTCGACGTTGCTGCCCGCAACAAGGATGCCAACTACTACATGCTCACCGGAGAGCACCTCAACTCTGAGGAGGGTGTGGACTACACCAATGACAAACCCACCGACGCGCTTGAGAATCTGCTCACCTACGAGTGGCACGACGATGGTGCTGATATCCGAGGACTCACCGACTGGCTAGCCGAGGACGGAAATAGCGATAATACAGAAATCAAGGAAAGAGCCGACAGGGCTCTGAGTGGTTTCATCGAAGTTATAACTCGACCTGACGTTCAGGAAGCCCTTATTCAAACTGGAAACCAAGTCGAAGACACACGCACAACAGAGGACGAAGAAGGAAATGAAGTCACTGAGGAGTTTACATGGAGGAACGTTTCAATGGGACATCTGAATCCAGAGATAGCAGACAGCTTTGCAGATATTTTCGATACATACATTGACACTTTTGCAGACTCTAATGCAATCGATGAGAACAATGCATTGGACGAAAGCTTCACGACTGGATACGATCCAGCATCAGGACTACGCATTGAACTGGATGACAGGCGCTTTTTTGCCAGCATGATCGCAGGGAGTCCGGAAGCTGCCAGCCAAATGTTCAGCTCAACCCAAGAATACATTGACGAGTCCGTTCGTGAGTACTTCACTGACGAACAGGCAGCACTCGAAGACCACGCTCCTCGGAGATCAGGCCTCTTGCTTAACGCCGTCATGTCAGGAATCGCAGACGAAGCAGTACTTAGAAGCGAAAACCATAATGCGGCAGTGGACAGGAACGAAAAACTGGGGACGTTCGCTATCGACATGATGGCTCCATCACTAAAGAACGCTTACGGAATAGAGGCCTTCAAGATAATTGCAAAGGAATATGTAGAAATGGCGGGCAATGACCTGCAAACCGAGCCAGAAAACACAACAACCAAGGAAGACGTATCCCTTATAATGGAGGCACAGGTGAAGGACGAAGTATTCAACCTCATATCAGAGAATGATAATTGGGATGGGGCGGAGCTGCCTGAGGAGATGCTCACGGGAGGTGATTTCATTAACAACCCAAGCCAGTGGGACGGCATAAAAACAAACGATGAAGCCAACGGCCTGAGGAATGAGACCTGGAAAAACGTCAGATATGAGGAACTCGAAGCCCTCCCCCCTGAAACAGACATCGGAACGCATTTCACTGATTTCATGGATGCCATGAACGGAACTATGAGAATTTCAACTGAACTGTAAGGCTTTTGGGGTGGCCGTGAAGAAAATATGCATCACTGCTGCAAGCGCTGTCTTGATCACGCTTATAGTCGGCTGCCAATCAGCAGACCCCGCAAATGAAGATATTCTACACCAAGTTTCCAACAGCCCTACTGAAAGGATACCTGTACCGGAAAATATTACACGGGTCGGCTGGGAGTGGGAGGCTGCTGAAAATTCTAGCATTACTGACACGCACTCATTCAAAGGCGGAGTTGTAGTATCTCTGAATGATGGAGTTGTCGCACTCCAAGGAGACACCGGCGAGGAAATATGGCATTACAGGCGCCCGGGGCAGAAACTCAACAGCAGTGGCGTAACTCCTGACGGCTCGCTCGTCGTTCTCACCTATTCCCAGGAGAATAGCAACTCACTTGATCTCCTTGTTCTGGAAAGTTCCACGGGAGAAATTAACAGCGATCGCACAGCGGTAATCGATGAGTCATCGCGCGAGACCCACACACTTCTAGCCGCAATGCCTCACCTCACTGACTTTGGCCTGTTGACAAATACAAACCGTGTTTCTTACAGCCATAGCTCCGAGGAGGGCCTCCGGCTTCGGTCATTTGATCTTACTACGGGAGAAGAAGCATGGGAGATGTCAAATATTGCGAGCAAACCATCCTTCTCTCCTGGGCCATTCATCACTTCTGAAGAAACAGTGGTTCTTGTAGGTACTTCAGAAACCCCCGAGCCCACTGCTACTCTCATCGGAGTCGATGCGATGAGCGGCGAAGAGCTCTGGCGTGAGGAGTATCCAGTAGCGACTCCTGTTTCCCCCAGCTCAATAAGGTTGAGCACATACCCCGGTAGCAAACTCCTGTTTATCCATATCCCCACAATAGGATATCTAGCAATCAACCCAGTAAACGGGACCCCCGCCTCTGACCCTCTGGATGATAAAAATACAATCGTCGGGTTCTCTGATGATAATTACTCGTATTCAGCCTGGGATGCAGATACAAGTTCATCAACATACTTCCGCGGAACCTTCGAGGGAGAAGATATCCTTAGCATCGATCCACCAGAATCAGCCGACCCGTACGCGGAGAAACATGTCGCGTCTCTGGAAGATGTACTCGCCCGAATAAATGTAAACAAGAATGGAAATTCCTGGAGCGAGGCTCAACTCACCGTCATGCCCTGGGGTGCAGAGGAAGTCAACACGATCAATCTAGACATGAAGGTGCCCAGTGAACCGAATCAGGACGGAGTCGCCGATGGAATCATTGCACCACCTGTTTACATGACATTGGCCCCTGGGGCGCTGGTAATCCGAGGCCAGTCCTCCGATAATAACTCAGGCGAGGAAACAAATATTCTAGTTGGCATCGTTTGAGTTCGACAGTTATCCAACACAAAGAAATAATGCGAATAAATCATCGCTGACGATGGCAAAGGCAGAACCGGAGAACTGTAGAAGACGGCGTGTCCGGCCACGATGGGTGGTTCTGGCCACTGCCGGAGTGCTCGTGCTCCTGTGGGGTTCGGTGCGTGTGATCGAACCGATGGTGACCCCGGACCCACCCGACATCGATCACCAGATCTCGGAGGACCTGGGCATCACGGCTCCGCAGACGTTGGACAGTGTGGGCCAGTTCGATGAGTTCGCGGCTGACTGGGATCACCCCGATGCCCTACGGCTCGTCGCAGCAGAGAATTCTTTGGTCGCAGTCACCGAGGACGGCGTGTTCGGAGTTGGCTACCCCGGGGGAGAGGAACGCTGGCACTTCCGCGTCCCCGGACAGAAGGTGGCCGTCAGCTTCAGGCCTGGCGGTGGCGCGGTTCGCGTGGCCTACCGGGTGGACGGACTGCGTTCCGCCGAGGTGCATTACGCGGTACTGAGTCCCGAGACCGGTCAACGTCGGGATACGGGAATCGATCCCATCCCTATGCCTTCAGGAGGCTTTTCCTCTCTGATCGATGCCTCATACGAGAACACGCAGTTCACGTTCGAAGAGGACCCGCTTACTCTGGCTGGCGAGCAACCGACTAATGAGGACGAAGAGGACGACATATGGCGGGTTGGACTAGCCGCATACTGCGACGGTAATGAACCCTCCCGGAACGACGTCGAGGTCGCCACGTCCACTGAGAAAGTCTTCGTCTCGATTCTCTGCCCAGGTGCGGAGTCGAGCGTGGTGTTCGCCTTGGACCCTGAGTCAGGCGAATTCGAGTGGGGTCGGGAGTTCGCGGCAGCAGGGGCAGAGACTCCACCCGAATTGCTCGTAGTGGATTACGAAGGTTTGTATAGGGGCAAAGAGAACGACCCCTTGCACAGGGTCCTGTCTGGTGAATTCGGCACTGATTACCTGTACCTCAGAGACCCGTCTGGTGCATCGCATGAACCCCGCTTGTGGGATATCGAAGGGATAGAATCTTGGCTCACCCCAGCCAACACGGACGGGAATCCGTCCCCTCGAGCTGTTGTCGTAGGCAGGTATAGAACGATAGACAGAAGCGCGGCGGTGCAGACAACCCATCTCCTCATGGAGGCGAATGTGATGCGCCTTGAGGACTTCCCGGAGTCATTGCTCGTTGACAGTTCGGAAGGTACACCGATCGTCGAAAGTCCGAACGGTACACCGCGCCTGCCCACTATCGACGAACTACCGATGGGCAGCGGTGTTAGCCCTCTGATGCTGGAAGCGATCGAAGAAGCCGTTTCGTGAGACAAGCACCGCGCAGCGTTCCTCTCATCCGGTGCCAGGAAATTGTCAAGGAATTACCTTCTGGCCACATGGGGATCGAGGATGAACCCGTAGAACCATGAAAAAAGCCCGCATCTACTTACCCCTATTGGGGGCCCTGATCGGCCTCCTACCTCTCCTCCTCCATCTTGTCCTCACGTGGGTCGGCCCGTCTCACGTATCAGCTCCGCCGTACGTGCTTGTCGGGCCCGTGGTCGTCGCGGTGGTGTTCGTGGTCACCTGGTTCCGGGACGTGCGAGCGGAGGCCGATGAGGCTTCGACGATGAGGTCCGTCCTACTCTGGGCGTCCCTGGGGATCGCGGTCCTGGTCGTGACCGTCGCCTTCTCCCACCTGAGCGGCTACACGGAGTTCGAACTCTTCCCCGGGGAGCGGTATCGGCTCATGCCGACCGTGGTGGCCACCGTCGCAGTGGGCGGATTCCAGGTGCTCCTTGCGGCGGTCGCGATCCTGCTCGACCGTAGGGAACACGGCATTCCTGGTGGCGGAGTGGTGGTGTTCCTAGCCTCGGTGTTAACTCTGCTGGTTCCCGCCGGAGCGGGTGTCATGGCTGAGAGAGCGCTCCGTCCCCCGCAGCCGGGAGTGGAGCATCTGGTCGCGAGAGCCGAGTCCGCAGCCCGGGAGATCCCAACCGAGATCGAGGGAGTGCCCCATGCCTTGGACGTTCCCCACGGCGCGGCTTGGAAAGTGGAGGCGCTCACCGCGGGAGTGCTGTTCGAGCTCAGCGACGGGGTGATGATGGTGGACGCCGTCACCGGTGAAGAGCTGTGGCGGTACCGTACGCCCGGATCGGACATCCGGAACCTGGTCGCCGCGGATGGAAACTCGCTTGTCGTGGAGGAGTATCCCCCCTCAACTGATGACGACCCCAATCCTATGACGGTGAGGGTCACACTGGATACGACGAGCGGCCGGGTCCTGTACCGCTCCGAGGATTACCAGAGGCTCCTGGCTGACAAGGTCTCCCCGGTGGCGTACGACTCCGAGAACGCAAAGCCTCTGGCGGACGAGAGCGTCGTCGTGCGGACGGGGGCACAGGTTCCGCTGGATGTGTACGGGGCGTCCTCGGGTGCCCTGCTATGGAGGTTCCAGGAAACACCGGACTGTGTTCCTGACGAGGAAGACCCCGTTCTCGATCTCGAAATCACTCAAGACGTGGTCATCGCGACAATCCGGTGTCGGGGTGAGGCCGTTCCGGTGGTGCACGCCTTCGACGCGAACACCGGTGAACTGCTGTGGACACACGAAGCCGAGAACTCAAACGACTTTGCGGGGAGTGCTCTCACGGTCTCCTCCGACGGCGCCATTCTCTACCGCTACGATGTCCATGCCGACGCGTACTTCACCATTGACACTCGTACGGGTGAGGAACTCACCTCCGGAAATTGGCAGGCTCCCCGTCCGAATCAGGACTGGCTGGACGCCTACCTCTGGGAGAACGTGACCGGGGCCGGTGTGCTCCTGGGATCGGATCCGACCCTGACCCTCACCAACGCCCACGGAGAACCCGAGCACACGTTGGAGCTTCCTTCCACGGACGGGCAACGGGGGTTCGCCGCCACGGAGGAGGTTCTCTACGCGGTCGAATGGCCGGAAAGCGGTGACCGGGCGGTGGAACTGACGGCCCACCCCTGGGAGGGCACGGCTCCACACACAGTCGAGAACGTCCTGGGACGTGAGCTGACCGAGGAAGAGGGAGCTGGGGTGCGTGTGGTCCCGGGAGGCGTGATCGTTTACGCGAGAGGCTCTGGCAGGATCACCGCCGCTGTGGCGGTGACCTGAGCCCTGACCGAAGAACGGAATGCGACTGACGCTCCAGGCACTGCCGTGGCTGCCCCGGTCCGACGAGGCAGCCACAGCGGCTTGTTACCGGTCAGGCGGGTGTGGAGGCACGCGGCCGGGAGAAGGAACGGCGGCCGGTGCGGGCGTTCCTGCGGACCCGCTTGGAGAGGGACAAGGGTTCGAAAGTACGTCCGGAGGTGGACTGCGTCCGAGCGGCAGGTGGGTTGGTGCGCTGGGTGGTGTGCGACCACAGGAGCAGGAGAAGCTCGTCGACGTCGGCGGCTTCGATCATTCCGGCCGGAGTGATGGCCCAGAAGGATTGCGTGGCTTCGCCGTAGTAGACGATCAGGTGGCGGTGGCGTGCCTGGATCGCGGCGGCCTGGGCGTGCTCGCGGGCGAACTCGGAACGGTGGCCGCCCAGACGCGGAAGCC
>NZ_ANAX01000085.1:0-25668 GCF_000341065.1 Nocardiopsis halotolerans DSM 44410
GCGGATCCGGCAGGAGGGGTGGTCACACACTGGGCAGACCGGGCCGACCAGCGGAGTGCGGCGCGGAAGCATCGGGATGGGGCGAACGTCGTCCGAACGCCTGGGCGAGGGGATAAGGTTCTGCATCAGATCCTCTTTCCTTACATATGTCTGTGTTGGATTTGCGGGGATTCAGGGCCCAGGGCGAGCGCTGCAACGCTTTCCTGGGCCCGTCTCATGTCACTGACATGTCAGTCGTCGGTGGAGGTGTTCCACTGGCTTCCGGTCAGGTCGTAGGCCAGGTAGAACCACACCATGCGGAACTCCGCGTTGCCGTTGTCACCCCACTCCGAGGCGAAGGCGTTCACCATCGCCAGCCCGCGCCCGGACTCGGCCGACAGGTTCAGCCCGTCCGGCTTGGGCACTAGGCGGGCGTCCTTCGTTGCCAACCCGCCCCGGTCCCGGCAGGCCAGGTGCAACCCGGTGCGGTGACGGTGAACGAGAAGGCTGTAGCCATCCCCGGGCTGACCGGACAGCGTGTGGCGGATGGCGTTGTTGGCGAGCTCGGATCCGAGCAGGGTGAACAGGTAGCGGTAGTCGGTTTCCTTGGCGGCGGCGCAGGTGTCCAGGAACGCCCGCACCAGCGGCATGAAGGCCGGAATCCCGGCGAAGTTGTAGCGGCGCATCCGGTAATTCGGCCGCTCGGGCAGGCCGGAGAAGTAGTGGCGGTAGGCGGGCCGGACGAAGCTGATCAGAGGCACGGTGACCTCGCCCAGATCGGGCATCGGGGCGTTTGCGGGCATGACGAACACACTCCTTGGCACAAACCTTGAGTCCAGAAGCCAGCAGCCAAGCGCCCACGAACTTTCACGTTGTGCCCTTGCTGCGACACACAGCGCTGTACTGTTGCTTCATGATCTTGAGAGTCAAGATTGATTTTCAATATAGGATGTCAATCCCATCTTCGCCAGCGTTTCACGCAGCTGGCTAGCCAGGTTTTTCTGAGACCGGAAGGCGCAGGGGTGTCTCGACTAACGCACGGTCGACGCACGCAAAATAGACAAGGTGGTGCAAATGGGATCAAGTCCGACCGTGTGGCGGCGTTGGCTCGCTCACGAATTGAAACGCCTGCGTATGGAAGCAGGCCTCAGCCGTAAGGACGTCGCGGCCAAGCTTCGATGCACTCCGGGCAAGCTCCACTACATCGAAACCGCTGTGGTCGCTCCGCGTGCACGCGACCTGGAGGAGATCCTCTTCGACCTCTACCAGGTCCCCCAAGACCGCCGAGAGCACTATCTGCAAGCCGCCCGCAACGCGCGCAAGCGGGGATGGTGGGAAAAACAGGATGACAGCGTCACGGTGCCCAAGTGGTTCTCGTTGTACCTGGGGCTGGAGCAGGGCGCATCTGAAATCTATGCCTGGGAGACCCAGCTCGTCCCAGGTCTGCTGCAGACTCGCGCGTACGCGACTGCTCTCAATGAGAGCGGCACCGCCGAGCTCAGCGAGGAAGAGGTCCGCGCTCGCGTGGACATCCGCATGTCACGGCAGCAAATCCTCGACGGAGAAGAGCCCATACGGTTCTGGGCCGTGATTGACGAAGCCGCCCTACACAGGAACGTGGGCGGTTCCGAAGTTATGCATGAACAGATAACACATCTCTTGGAAGCATCCCAGCACCCGAAGGTGACCCTCCAGATCCTCCCTCAGCCAAGCGGGGCACATACGGGCATGGCTGGCAGCTTCTCCATCCTGGGCTTCCCCGCCTCCGTCGATCCGGGCGTCATCTACATCGAGTACCGCACGGGCTCGGTCTACCTGGAGCAGCCATCAGAGATCAAAGAACACCAGATAGCGTTTGAACATCTGAGGCTGGCGGCCCTCAAGCCCAGCCCATCGCGTCTTCGACTCCAGAAGATCATGGAGGACTACTCATGACCGAGAGCCCAACTGGTGCCAGCTTCCAGCCCGCTTGGCGCAAAAGCAGCTATAGCGCTGACACCGGTGGGAACTGCGTGGAGGTCGCCCACATCCCCAACGGCTTCCGGAAGAGCAGCTACAGCGCTCAGGGACAGGAGTGTGTCGAGGTCGCCGACCTCCCCTGTGGCGCGGCCGTCCGCGACTCCAAGCACCCCGCCGCCGGGCACCTCCCCTTCCCCGCCGCCGAGTGGTCCACCTTCCTCTCGGCGGCCCGCTCCCGGTAGAGACACTGGCACCCGCTGCGGCCGTCCTCCCGGCCGCAGCGGAACGCGCACCAACCCGACGACGCCCTCCCACCTGCGTCTGTGGCACAGTGTCGGCGATCGCGGCACCAGCCAGCCGCCACGCACCCTGGGAGGGAAACTATGGCGATCTTCGCCGTCACCTACACCTACGCCCCCGACAGCGCCGCCGCGCGCGACGAGCACCGCCCCGCGCACCGCGAGTACCTGGCCGCGCAGGACGCCAACCTCTGCTCCGGCCCCTTCGGCCCCGAGGACGCCCCCGGCGCCCTCCTCCTCTTCCGCGCCGACTCCCGCGATGAGGCCGTCGCCCTGACCGAGAAGGACCCCTTCCGCGTCCAGGGCCTGGTCTCCGAGGTGGACGTCAAGGAGTGGTCCCCGGTGCTGGGCCCGCTCGCCGAGCACTTCTGAGGAAGCACCGCGGGCCGGGACGGAGGNTCGCCCTCCGTCCCGGCCCGCGTCATGTGCGGCCCCGGGTGTCACCCCTCGGCGAGACCGTTGTCCCTCATCCACCGGGGATCGGGCTCGACCATCTGGAGCACCTCCACGAAGAGCCCCTCGGGGCCCGAGACCTGGAAGCGGCGCTGCCCCCACGGCTCGCTGACCAGCGGCAGCACGATCTCCAGCCCCGCCTCGCGCAGACGCTTCTCCTCCGCGTCCACGTCCGGAACCAGGAAGGCGATGAGGGTCCCCGCCACGGCTTTGCCCCTCAGCGCGTCGGGCCAGGACTCGTGGTCGCGGTGGACGAAGTCCAACGACAGGTTCCTGTGCTGCGCGTTCTGGGTGTTCACGTACCAGCCGAGGTCGACGTTGACGGTGAAACCGAAGTGCTCGGCGAACCACTCGGCGCTGGCGCGCGGGTCGTCGCAGAGCACGGCCAGACCAACGAGTTCGATGTTCACGGTGCCTCCCGAGGGTTCGCTTCCTACCACTACAAGCAAAGTACTACGCTTGGAGTGGTTATGACAAGCACGTATCCCACGTACGACGAAAGATGTGGTCAGAAGACATGCGGCAGAACCCCGAACGCAGGCGCGCCCTGCTGGACGCGGCCATCGACGTCCTCGCCGAGGAGGGCGCGCGCGGGCTCACCTTCCGCGCGGTGGACACCCGGGCCGAGGTACCCAGGGGGACCGCGTCGAACTACTTCGCCAACCGTGCCGAACTCCTGCTCCAGGCGGGCGCGCACGTCCACGTGCGGCTCGCCCCGACCGAGGAGTTCATGGCGCGGTTCCAGGAAGCGACGCCCACACGCGAGCAGACCCGCCTGGGGATGCGCGACCTGTTGCGGCGGGTGGAGGCCAACCGCAACGGCTACCTCGCCCTGCTGGAACTGCGCCTGGAGGCCAACCGCCACCCGGGCATCCGCGAGGAGCTCACCCGCACCATCCACAGCACCCTGGAGGAGAACGTCCGTCACCACCTGGAGGGCGGCTTCCCCGGCGACCGCGACACCGTGGTCACGCTCTACCTGGCGATGACCGGCCTGTTCGTGGAGCACCTGACCCTGCCCGAGGTGCTCGCCGACGACGGCGCGGAGTCCCTGGTGGACCGGATGACGCACATCATCGTTCCCGGGTACCCCTCCCCCTGACCCCTGGCCACGGGCGGGCCGCGCGGCCCGCCCGTCGGGGGCCTCGCACACGTGCTATACGATAATGATTATCGTTTTCTACCAAGGGAGAACGCCCCGATGGATCCGACAACCACCATGCCCGTGGTCGTGGTCTCCGGACTGCACCGCCACGCGCGCGGACGGACCGTGGACGATCTGCTGGCGGAGGTACCGGGTTCCCTGGCCCTCCACCACGACCTCGACGGCATCGCCGAGAGCGTCGTCCACCGCGTCACCCGCGACCGCTGGGGGCCCGTGGACCACAGCCGTGTCCACCTGGAACACCTGTGCGCGTCCTGCACCCTGCGCGAGGACCTCGTCCCCGCGCTGCTGCGACTGGCCGACCGGGGCGAGTACACCCTGTGCGTGGTGGAGACCTGGGACGGGATCGAACCCCGGCAGGTCGCCGAGGCCGTCGCCGCCCAGGAGGCCCTGCGGCTGGCCGCCGTCGTCACCGCCGTGGACACCGAGCGCCTGCTGCCGGACCTGTCCGGCCACGACGACCTGCACGACCGGGACCTGACCACCGTGGTGGAGGACGAGCGCACGGTCGCCGAGGTCCTCAACCACCAGGTCGAGTACCCGACGGCGGTCACCCTGCACGGTGTGCGCCACCTCGACGAGGCCCGCGCCCTGGTGGAACACCTCAACCCCGCCGCCGTGGTCGTTCCGGCCGGTGGCGGGCTCGCGGACCTGACGCACGGCCGCTTCGACCCCGAGACGGCCGCGCAGCGGCTCAACCCCGCCTGGGCGCACTACACCGAGCGCACCGACGGGCGGGTGAGCACCGTGACCTGGACCCGCAGGCGCCCGCTGCATCCGGTACGGCTGCATGAGGCGCTGGAGCGGATCGTCTCCGCCGGACTACGCGGACGGGGGCGGATCTGGCTGGCCAGCCGACCGGACACGCTGTTGGTGTGGGACGCCTACAACGACGCCCTGCTTCTGGAGAGCGGCGGCCCCTGGCTGGGCGCCCTGCCCGAGGCCGCGGTGGAGATGGTCTCCGAGACCCGCCGCGTCTCCGCGCTCCTGGACTGGGACCCGGTGCTCGGCGACCGGATCCAGCACCTGGCGTTCACGGGAATGGACCTGGACGCCGGGCGTCTGGTGTCCCTGCTGGACTCGTGCCTGCTCACCGAGGACGAGTCGGGGCGGCCCCTGCACTCCGATCCCTTCGCCGACGCCCTGTAGAACACGACGGAAAGGGGCCCCGCGCGGTGCGCGCGGGGCCCGTGGACGGTCTGCGGCGGGGCGACCCGGATCAGTGCCGGGCGCCGTGGGCGTGGTCGCCGGGGACGTCGTGCCCGGTCCGCTGCCCGGAGTCGGTCCGCCCGTACGCGTCCTGGTCCGGCTGGTTGGCCTGGTGGAAGGCCCGCTGCGCCTGTTCCTGGCGCTCCCAGAGCACGAAGCGCTCGCTCTCGCCGACCGCCATGGTGGCCAGCCACACGGCGATGGCGACGTCGTCGGCCAGGCCGAGGAGCGGGATGAACAGTTCGGGAACGAAGTCGACCGGAGAGAGGATGTAGGCCACCAGCACGAGCATGCCGAGCAGTTTGCCCGTGCTCAGCTCGGGGTAGCGTCCGCGCAGCTTGGCGCCGATCATCCGCGGAACGGCCTTGGCGCGCTGCCAGACGGACACGTCGCCGTCGGTGTTCTGGATGACCCGCCAGGCGGCGGCTCCGGCGGCGGCGCGGTTTGCCTTGCGCATCGTTGGTCTCCTCGATGAGGACGTGGCTTCTCAAGATATGACGCGAAACCTCTCTGAATCGTTCCCGTCCGACGGCGGCCCAACCGCGCACGTGACCGGCCTGACACCGCGCCCGTCCTCTCCGGGGCGCGGGCCCCGCGCCCCGGAAGGGTTGTCCACAGTCCGGAGAGGGCACTGGTGGGACGGGGAGCGGCGGGGCATCCTTGGGTAGGGAAGGACGGAAGACGCCAAACGACACCGGGAGGCCTTTCACCCCCACCACACGACACGGAGCCCATACGATGCGAAAACACCCACATGCCGGCCTGTCCATGCTTTGGCCACATGCGGCCACCACGGACGCCGCCTCCCCTGACAGGCGGTGACGCACACGGACACGATCCGATCCCTTCGGCCAGCGAGGAGCTCCGCCACCCGAGTCACCTCCGCCGGACCGACGTACCCGAACCCCTCCACCACCTCACACCCCGCGCCCAATGGCGACAAATGCGAGGTCTCCCGCGCTCAGCCACACATTCGTTACGATGCGTCCGAGTGCCACCTTCGCAAGGCCGCTCAGCCGTCTCGCCCCCAGTGCGCAGAACTGATGGAGCTTGCCCAGTGTCCAGAGCCCTACCCCGGTCGGCGACGACCGTCGCCCTGTTGGCGGATATCCCCAGCACGGGCCACGTGGGCGAGGCCGGGGCCCACCGGTTCGCGTTGCGGGGGGAGGGCGTCGGCGAGCGCAGCGCCGCGTTCGTCGCCTTCGCCAGGGAGCAGACCAACGCGGGCCGCAAGGTCGTGGCCCTCTACCCCACGTGGCGGTCCTCGGACGCCGAGCGCGCGGTCAACTTCGCCCGCGGCGCGATGCGCACCGACCACATCACCGGAATCAGCGTCGACCTGTCCCCCCTGGCCCTGTCCCTGATCGCCGACCAACTCGCCTACCTCGCCCCCTACCTGCCGCCGGGGATGGTCGCCGCGCTCTGCGACGAACTACCACGGCACCTGCTCGCGGGGGCCTGGCTCAGAACCGTCTCCGGCCTGTCCACCATCCCGACCTCGATGCGCCAGCACGTGGGCTCCTACGCCCCGTCCGTGTCCTTCCTCGCCTACTGCGCGCCCACCCACCAGGTGGGGCGCCTGCGTTCGGCCGACGTCAGCCGCACACTGCCCTTCCGGCCCGTGCAGCCGATCCAGCTGCTGTGTTCCACTCCCGACCCGAGCATCACCGGGACCTTCGACGACCACCTTCCACAGGCCATCCAACCCGTGGCGACCCGCACCCTGCCCGCCCAGCCGCTCGGCCCCGAGTACTGGGGAACCGTCAAGTACGTGGAGTTCGTGGCGCTGAGCGCCCACCCGCAGGCCCTGGCCTACGCGGCCGGTTCCATCCGCGCCTCCGCCTGCTCCTGGTGCGGCGAACCCATGTCGGCCCGGCACTGCCCCTTCTGTTCGGCCACCGCGGCCCGGGCCTCCGCCCGGCGCTCCACTCCCCGACCCGCACCCCGACCCTCCGACGGACACGGCACGCACGGAGCGCACCCCTCCGACAGGGCCACCGACCGCTCACCCGGCGGCGTCGCCGGTCCCCCACCCGAACAGGCTCCACCCCGCCCGGAAGCGGGCCACGCGCCGGGGCCTCCTCCACCACCGCCCACCGACCGCCCGGAGGGGCCGCCGTTCGCGGGCCGCGCACCCTGGCCCGACGCGCCCCGGACCTACTCCCGTTAGGGAGCACCACCACGCCCCCGAAGCGAGCGGACGGCCCGCGACGACACTGGAAACGGAAAAAGCAACCCAATGAACCCCCGTCAGCGACGCGGCGTCCTGCTCATGGTCGTTGCCGCTATCGGCGCCGTCGCCGTGTTCGCCTCCGTGTTCACCTACCTCAACGGTCAGCGCGAACGCCTCGGCGACTTCGCGACCGTCCTGCGGCTGACCGAACCCGTGGACGCCTACCAGCCCATCGGCGAGGAGACCGTGGAGCGGGTCGAGGTGCCGAGCATGTACTTCGACCCGGAGGTCTTCCTCAGCGACCTGTCCGAGGTCGAGGTCCCTGCCGACCAGCAGCTCGTCGCCGCCTCCCACCTGGAGCCGGGCGTGTACCTCCAGCACGGCATGGTGCGCCCCGAGCCCACCCTCACCACGGGTGAGCGGGAGATCGCCATCATGGTCAACGCCGAGACCGGTGTGGCGGGCAAGGTGCGGCGCGGGTCGTTCGTGGACATCTACGGCACCTTCCCGGCGGTCGACCACGGCGAGGCGTGCGCGGTACGTGTCATCACCGAGGTGGAGGTACTCGACATCGGTGAGCTGCGCACCCGGGAGGACGAGGGCGGCGGCGTGTCCGGGGTGGTCCCGGTGACCTTCCGCCTGGAACCGCAGACGGCACTGCGACTGGCCTACGCGGAGGAGTTCTCCACGGGGCTCAGACTGGCCCTGGTGAGCGCCGACGGCGGCGGTACGCCCGGCGGAGCCGAGTTCTGCGGCGGGGACTTCGCCGATCTCGTCGGCGGCGGATCGACCGACGACGCGTCGGCACCGAACGAGGGCGGGACGGCCGACCAGCGGCGCGTTCCGCATGGGGGGTAAGCGTTGAACTTCCGTGTCCTGGCGGGTATGCCCACCTCCGAGTCGGAGATGGTGCTCGCCGCGCGCTTCGAGGATCTGGGCAACGCGGACCTGCTGGCCTCCAGGCCCACCACGTCGGCGCTGATCGACGCGGCCGGGGAGTTCCCCGAGCTCGACGTGGTCCTCATCCACCAGGACCTGGGTCCGGCGCCGGTGTTCGAGGCCATCCGCGACCTGTCCCACCGCCACCCGCAGGTGGCGATCCTGCTGGTCTCCCCCACGATGGACCCCGACACGTTCACCGGGGCCATGGAGGCCGGTGCGCGCGGGGTGATCCCCCACGACTGCGGGGTCGCCGACCTGGAGAGCCGTATCACCAGGGCCGCCGAGTGGTCGCGGACGCTGCGCCGCCACCTGGAGTCGGCCTCCATGGACCTGCCCGCGACGGGTGTGCGGGGCCGGATCGTGGCGGTCAGCGGCGCCAAGGGCGGCGTGGGCACCACCACGTGCGCGGTGCACCTGGCGATGGCCGCCGCCGCGGAACGCGTGGTGTGCCTGGTGGACCTGGACCTCCAGACGGGTGACCTGCCCGCGTTCCTCAACCTGCGGCACCGGCGCTCCATCAGCGACCTGGTGGAGGCCGGGGACGACATCACCCCCGGGATGCTCTCGGAGACCCTGTACGTGGACCCGCGCGGCCCGCACGTGCTGCTCGCCCCCGAACACGGGGAACGCGGTGAGGACGTCAACGCGAGCGCCACCCGGCGGGTGCTGAGCGCGCTGCGCTCCCGGTACGAACTGGTGGTGGTGGACTGCGGGTCCACCATGAACGAGGCCACCGCGATGGCGGTCGAGCTGGCCGACAGCGCGATCGTCACCGTCACTCCGGACGTGCCCGCGATGCGCGGCGCCCAGCGCCTGATGGCCATGTGGGAGCGGTTGCAGGTGCGCTCGCACGAGGACGTGTACTCGCTGGTCACCCGGCACAGCCGCAAGAACGAGATCCAGCCCGACTTCCTCCAGCAGCTGCTGGGCACCCGGGTGCTGCGCACACCGGTCCCGGCCAACTACCGGGCGCTGGAGCCCGGGGAGAACAACGGTGATCCGACCAAGGTGACCGACGAGGGGCTGCGCCGGGCCTTCGCGCGGCTGGCCGGGGAGCTGGACCTGCTGCGCCCGCCCGCGCAGCGGGGCAACCCCGGCCCGGGGGGCTCGTCCACCCCGCCCGGGGGTCTGGGCGGTCTCGCCTCCCGCTCCGGCATGCGCGGCACGGGCCCCTCCACCCGTGACGTGTCCGGTTTCCTGAACGCGTCGGGCCCCAACCCGTCCCACTCGGCGGGCAACGGGCACGCTCCCGCTCCGCCGGTGGGTCCGCCCTTCGGCGGGCGTCCGGGATCCGGCCCGCAGAGGGGCGGAGGGGGCTTCGGTGGGTTCGGTGGCTGAGTCCGTCCTCCGCCGGAGGCCCCGGAGCCTGCGGCGCCGCGGCTCCTCCCTCCGCGGCGACCGGGGCGGGGTCATCGTGGAGTTCGCCGCCTCGGTGCCGTTCCTGATGTTGGCCCTGGCGCTGGTGTGGCAGGTGTTGCTGCTCGGCATCACCGCCATGTACGCCTCGCACGGTGCCGCGGAGGCCGCCCGGCAGGCCGCCGTGACCCCCGACGACATGGCGCTCGTGGACGAGGAGACCCGCAAACGCGTCCGGCCGCCGTGGAACGGCGAGGACGTGATGAACGTGGAGATCGTGGAGCGCGACGGAGCGCGCTACGCGCGTGTGGCCCTGGCCATGCCGATCTTCCTGCCGGGGGTCTCGGGCCCGTGGGACGTCACCGGCGAGGCCAGGGTGGTCACCGAGGTCGAACCCCGGGAGGAGGTGTCGCCGTGAGCACGGCGCCGGTCGGACGCGGTGGCCAGCCCCGCGACCGTGGGGAGGCGGCTCCGGGAGGTGCCCCAGGAGGGTCCGCACGGAAGAAGCGTGCCCCCGGTACCGGAACCCGGACCGCGGCGCGCCCCGGGTGGGCGATCGGCGTACTCCGCCCACGGTGCGGGGCCTTCCGCCGCGGGCCGCGGTGGCCGCTGGCGGGCGGCCGGTCCCGCCGGGACGGCGACCGGGGCGGCCCCCTGCTGGAGTTCGCCGCGATGTTCCCGATCCTGCTCATGGTCGCGGTGCTGGCGATCGAGGCCTTCCTGTCCTTCGTCGCGGTCGAGCGGCTGGAGTCGGCCGCCCGCGCCGGTGCCCGGGTGGCCGGGGCCGAACGTTTGGAGGGCGCCGAGGCCACCGCGCGGGAGTCGCTGCCGTCGTGGCTGGACGAGGCGACCGTCACCAGCGGGGGCAACGACCATGACGGTTTCTACGTGCAGGTCTCGCACCCGCTGCCGATCGTGTTTCCCTCGGCCGGTCTGGATCTGGCGTTGACCCGGCGCGTGGACATGCCCGATGTGTGAGGTGGGAGCGGTGCGCCGTTCCCGCCCAGGAACGAGGAGAGCGGGGCCATGGGCCTGAAGGACCGTCTGGAGGAGGACCGCGCCGTCGAGGGGCGCTCCGAGCGCGGCAGCGTCACGCACTGGCGTCGACGGCTGCTGGAGGAGATCAACCTGGAGGACCTCACCAGGCTGACCCTGGCCCAGCGCAGGGTCCGCCTGGAGAAGGTCGTGGGGCACATCCTGACCCGTGAGGGGCCGGTGCTGTCCGACCGGGAGCGCTCGGCGCTCATCCGCAGGGTCGTGGACGAGGCCCTCGGCCTGGGCGTGCTGGAACCCCTGCTGGCCGACGAGACCATCACCGAGATCATGGTGAACGGTCCCGACAACGTGTTCATCGAGCGCGGCGGCCGTATGCAGCGGGTGGACGCCACCTTCAACGGCGAGGAGCAGCTCTACCAGACCATCGACCGCATCGTGTCGCTGGTCAACCGCCGCGTGGACGAGTCCTCACCGATGGTGGACGCGCGTCTGCCCACCGGTGAGCGCGTCAACGTCATCATCCCGCCGCTGTCGCTGTCGGGCCCGGTCCTGACCATCCGGCGGTTCCCCAAGCCCTACCCGATCGACGAGCTGGTGCGGATGGGCAGCCTGGACGCGCCGACCGGCATCCTGCTGGCGGCGATGGTACGGGCCCGGTTCAACGTCGTGGTGTCCGGCGGTACCGGCACCGGTAAGACGACCTTCCTCAACGCGATGTCGGCGTTCGTGCCCTCCAGCGAGCGCATCGTCACCATCGAGGACTCGGCCGAGCTCCAGCTGATGCAGGACCACGTGGTGCGGCTGGAGTCCAGACCGCCCAACATCGAGGGGCGCGGCGAGATCGCCATCCGCGACCTGGTACGCAACGCGCTGCGCATGCGCCCGGACCGCATCATCGTCGGTGAGGTGCGCGGCTCCGAGACCATCGACATGCTCCAGGCCATGAACACCGGCCACGACGGCTCGCTGGTCACCGTGCACGCCAACTCGGCGGACGACGCCATCCACCGGTTGCAGACCCTGGCCACGCTGGGCGACGGCAACCTGCCCTACGACGCGATCCGCGACCAGATCAACAACGCGGTGGACGCCATCGTGCACCTGGGCCGCTGGCCGGACGGGTCACGGCGGGTCAACGAGATCGCGGTGGTCTCCTCGCGCCGTCGCGAGGAGTTCCGGCTGGACCCGGTGATGCGCTTCTCGGCGCTGCCCATGGGCCCCAACCGGGCCGTCGAGGGCGAGTTCCAGCACTTCCCGCTGCCCCGGCACATCGCCGGGCGGATCTACCACGTGGGCGAGGCCGTCCCCGCGTCCTTCGGGGTGGTCCCCGACGAGCGTCCGAGGAGCGGCTGGTGATCCCCCTCGCCGCGCCCCGGCGGGCGCACCCCCCGATCGGATTGGAGTTCCGGTGACCTGGCAGTTCGTGGCGATCCTCGGTGGCCTGGCCGTGGTGCTGGCGCTGGCGCTGTGGTCGCTGTGGGAGTTCGTGGCCAGCGCGCGGCACCGGCGGATGATCGCCGCGCGCAGCGCCCTGGACCAGGCCGAGTACGAGGCCTCCACGCCCATGGCGCGGCTGGACGCGTCGATCTACCGCACCCAGTGGGGCGGGCGGCTGTACCGCAGGATCGCCCGGTCGGGCGCGGAGGTGCGCCTGTCCACGTTCGTGCTCGCGCTGGTGGGCGGGTCGCTGGTGGCGGTCATCGTGGTCTGGCAGGTGCTGGCGCCGTTCTTCGGCCTGCTGGCGGCGGCCGGAGTGGCCTTCCTGTTCTTCTCCTACCTGAACCGGGCCGAGGCCAAGCGGCGCGAGGAGTTCACCGCCCAGCTGCCGGACCTGGCGCGGGTGCTGGGCAACGCGACCTCGGCGGGTCTGGCGCTGCCGACGGCCGTGGCGATGGCCGCCGACGAGCTCGACGGTCCCGCCGGTGAGGAGCTGGGGCGTATGGCCGAGTCGATGAAGCTGGGGGCCAGTTTCGAGGAGGCCGTCGCGGAACTGCGCGAACGCATGCCCTCCCGCGAGCTCGGGGTCCTGCTGTCCACGCTGGTGGTGGCCTCGCGTTCGGGCGGTTCCCTGGTCACGGCGCTGCGCAACATCTCCACCACCCTGGAGAACCGCAAGGAGACCCGGCGCGAGGTGCGGACCATCCTCAGCGAGACCACGAGCACCGTGTGGGCGCTGGGGTTCATGTCGGTGGGCGCCCTGTTCCTGATCAACGCCATCGAGCCGGGCATCATGCGCGTCATGACCACCTCCGTGGCGGGGGTGACGGTGCTGCTGGTGGTGGCCGCGCTGTTCGCCATCGGTTTCGTGCTGGTGTCCCGCATCACCAAGTTCGACCTGTGAGGACCTCCCCCGATGAACGCCTCCCTCCCCCTGGTGCCGCTCGCCGCCGCGCTGGCCAGCGCGCTGGTCGTGCTGGTGGCCTGCTACGGCCTGCACCTGTCCATGTCGCGGACGCGTGTGGGTGTCGGCGACCCGGTCGCCCGCCCTCCGCGGACCAGGTCCGACGGCACGTTCGTCCTGCACCGGATCACCGAGGCGATCGGGCGGCCGTTCGCGCGCTCCCTGGAGTCCTCGCTGAGCCAGCGCAGACGGGCCTCCATCGCCGAGCGCATCGAGGCCGCGGGGCGGCCTGAGGGGCTGACCACGGAGCGCTACCTGCGGCGCAAGGCCGGAGAGGTGCTGCTGTACGGCGCCGTGGGGCTGCTGATGCTCGCGGCGGGCAACCCCGTGATCGGGGTGGTGGTACTGGCGTTCATGGGGCTGACCGACCTGAGCCTGTACGTGCAGGGTCAGGAACGCGCCGACAGGGTGCAGTCGCAGCTGCCGGACTTCCTGGACGTGCTCGCGGTGACGGTGAGCGCCGGGATGTCCTTCCGTGCGGCGGTGGCCCGGGTGGCGGAGTCGATGCCGGGCGTGCTCTCCGACGAGTTCTCCCTGGCGCTCCAGCAGATGGACCTGGGCACCTCGCGCCGGGAGGCGTTCGACCTGCTGCGCCGACGCAACCGCAACGAGTCGCTGAGCAAGTTCGTGACCGCGATCCAGCAGGCGGAGGAGCTCGGCGCCCCGCTCAGCGACACCCTCGTCGCCATCAGCCAGGACATGCGGCGGGCCGACGCCCAGTACATGCGCCGCAAGGCCCAGCGGATGAATCCGAGGGTGACGATGGTGACCGCGGTGACCCTGCTGCCCGGCCTGCTCATCCTCATCGTGGGATCGATGTTCCTGGGCACCGAGGTCGACCTCGGCGTCATCCTGGGCGGCTGACGCGGACGGCCCCTCCCCCGGGGGATCGGGGGAGGGGCCGCTGGGGGGATGGACCGGGACGCCCTGACGGTGCGGGTACCGCGCGGAGCGTCCGTCGGGGGGAGGTGGTGGCCCGCCGAGGCGCGGAGCGCCCCGGCGGACGGTGGTGGGTGGGGCGGAGCCTCGGGGAGGGGCTGGCTAGCGCAGGGTGACCTGCCTGGTCGTCGAGCCGGTCGCACCGGTGGAGTCGGTGACGGTCAGCGTGACGGTGTAGGTCCCCGGCCCGTCGTAGAAGTGCCAGGTGGTGACGCCGGTGCCGGTGTAGCCGTCACCGAAGTCCCAGGAGTAGGACTCGATGGGGGCGTCGCCCGACTCGGAGGCGGAGGCGTCGAACTCGCAGAGGTAGAAGAAGGTGTAGCAGCCGCCGCTGAAGTCCGCGGTGGGAGCGGTGTGGTCGGGGGCGCCGACCGAGACCGTGGCCTCGGCGGTGTCGGTGCGTCCCGCGTCGTCGGTGACGGTGAGGGTCACGGTGTAGTCGCCCTCGGAGCCGTAGACGTGCTCCACCGTCGCGCCGCTGTCGCCTTGGCCGTCGCCGAAGTCCCAGTCCCAGCCGGTGATCTCGCCGTCGGAGGTGGACGCGGAGCCGTCGAAGGAGCAGGTCAGGGTGGTGTCGTCGCAGGAGTGGGCGATGTCGGCCACCGGACCCTCGGGCGGGGCGGTGTCACCGTCGGCGGGGAAGAGGGTCGTGTCGCTCACGTCCAGCAGCGGCTCGTGGTCGCCGTCGCCGGAGGTGTCGTTCCAGTCCAGGTTGCCCGCGCCGGTCAGGGTCTCGTACAGGGACATGACCCCGGCGCGGTCGGCGGGCTTGGCCGCGCCGGTGGAGAGCAGGGCCAGACCGCCCGCCGCGTGCGGAGAGGCCATGGAGGTGCCGCTCATGGTCTGGTACCCGCCGCCGGGAGCGGTGGAGAGGATGCAGGAACCGGGTGCGGCGAGGTCCACGATCGTGCCGTAGTTGGAGAAGTAGGACAGGGTGTCGTCGTCGTCACCGGTGCAGCCCAGGGTGCCGCCGTTCCCGCCCGGAGCGCCGTCGGAGTCGGCCATGGAGGAGACCGTCAGCACGTCGGGGTGGTTGGCGGGGAAGAAGTTGCCCGCGTCCATGGAGCTGTTGCCCGCCGCGACGGCGAAGGCCACGCCCGCGTCGACCGAGGAGGTGATGGCCTGGCTGAGGGCCTGGTCGGTGCAGCCCTGGCAGCCCAGGCTCATGTTGGCCACGGCGATCTGGTCGGCGTTGGCGGCCACGTAGTCCACGCCCGCGGCGATTCCGGCCAGGGAGCCGCTGCCGCTGGAGTTGAGGACCTGCACGTTCCAGATGTCGGCGCCGGGGGCCATGCCCACCACGCCCTCGCCGTTGTCGACGGCGGCGATGCTGCCCGCGACGTGGGTGCCGTGGCCGTTGCCGTCGGTACCCGTGACGGAGACGCAGGTGCCGCTGGTGCAGTCGACCGAGTTGGCGACGTTGAGGTCGGGGTGGCTGGCGTCCACGCCGGTGTCCAGGACGGCCACGGCGACGTCGGGCACGTAGTCCTCCTGGCCGTTGACGGCCAGGTTGGGGTTGTCGGGAGCGAAGGTGCGGGCGATGCCGTCGGGGACGTCCTGCTCGAAGGTGTGGAGGACCTGGTCCTCCTGGACGAAGTCCACGTCCGAGTCCTGGAGCAGTTCGGCGGCCTCGGCGGCGGTCATCTCGGCCGCGTAGCCGGTCAACGCGTGCTCGTAGACGCTGCTGGGGTCGTCGTCGTGGCGTTCCGCGACGTTCTCCGGGGAGGCGTCCTCGTCCAGGACGACGATGTAGGTGCGTTCGGTGGTGTCCGCGGTGTCGAGGAAGTCGGGGACCTCCTCGGCCAGTGCCGGTGGCGCCGCGAGCATGACGGGCAACAGGGCGGCGGCCGCCAGGGCCGTACCGATCTTGCGCATGATGCGAAGAACCCTTCGGGGGTGGGGGGACGGGGGATGTGAACGGGTGGCCACCCGGCACTCATCATGCGTCGCGGAGAGCGACGGAACCATACGTAGTGACCACGTAACTCCGCGACCGTGGGAGGAATACGTAGGCCGCTCTCCCGGAGGTCCGCTGGACACCGTGCCGCGGGCCACCCGCGGGAGGTGGCGGCCGGGAGGGCGGGAGGGCACACCGCCTCACCCGCCACCGGCCGCCACCGTGGCCCCCGGTCAGGCCGCGTTCGCGTCGTGCTATGAGGCGGCGGGCGGGAAGGGGATGGCGGCCAGGGTGGGGATCAGCTGGGACTCCTCGTAGTCGAGGTGGGCCTCCAGCTCCCGGGTCATCCGGTCCAGTTCCGCGCGGAAGCGCTCGGGATCGGCCGTGGTCAGGTCGGAGATGAGCGCCTCCAGTTCACCGCGGAGCCGGTCCACCGTGCGGTGCTCCTCCGCCAGTCGCCGCAGCGCCTCCTCCAGGTGCGGGGCCTGCTGTTCCAACGCCGGGAACATGCCGAACTCCTCACTGGAGTGGTGGAAGTGGAGGGACTCGCAGAAGGCCAGGCAGTGCTGGCGCAGCTGGAGGCTGAGTCCCAGCGGCGGCGGGCCGTCCCCCTCCGCCCCGGCGGTGCGCTCGGCGAGGTGGCTCTCGGCCTCGGTGCGCACGTGCGCGAGTTGGCCGCGCAGCCAGGTGTGGATCTCCACGAGCTTGTCGGCGAGGTTGGCGGCCTCGGTGGGCCCGTCCTCGTGGACGCGTTCCAGGGCGACCACCGGAAGGACGCGCTCGGTCCCGGCCTGGTAGTCGGCGTATCCGGAGTCCGCACGGACGAACTCGGCGAACAGGCGGTCGCGTTCGGCGCCCTCGGCGGGCACGGCGACGGCACCGAAGGTCTCGGTGCCCAACTCCACGTTCACCATGGGATGGGCGAGGACGTTGCGGTACCAGTCGGGGTGGCGGTCCGAGCCGCCCGCGGAACCGACGACCAGGACGCGGCCGTCGACACGGACGAATCCGAGCGGGGTGGTGTGCTCGCGACCGGAGCGGGCGCCGACGGTGGTGAGCAGCAGCAGGTCGCCGCCCTCGAACATGCCGCCGACGCGACCTCCGTTGGCGCGGAACTCCTCCACGACGGGGACGTTGAAGTCGCTGACGTGGGGCTCGGGTCGGATGTGCGGGTTTTCGGTCACGGGTTCTCCTTCGAGTGTGTTGGTCATGAACGCGACCATCCCCGAAGGCACCCGCGACGGCCCGGGCGCGGGCGCGCGGGCTGCGGGTGGACGTGACAGGGAAACCCGGGTGCGGACGGGTGACCGAAAAGGGTTCCGGGGAGGTCGCGGCGGATGTCGGCGCGTGCGGGCGCGGCTCAGGCCGGCGCCGTCGTCACGGCTAGGCGCGATCCATGATGTGTGTACTCACGGTGCACTCCCCGGATGTCTCAAGGTGCCTCCATACCTACCGACCGGCCCACTTCTCTTGGTCGGTGGCACGCGACACGGGGGCGAAACTACACCATCGGGTGCGGGGACGCCAGGGGGACGACGCGCACGGGCACGGCGCACACGCCCGGGCCGTGGCGCGGATCCTCGGGAGGCGACGCCCCGACGGCGGAGGGAGGGGGATCGCGGAGGCGTCCGGCCGGGAGGTCGGGCCCTCTCCGGCACACCGCCGGCGTTGCCCGCCAGCGCGCTGGTGACCGGATACGTCACCGGTGCGACTGGCGTGCTCCGCCCCCGGAGGATCTCGTACTTATGGCGAGCCTCGACGGTCGAAGCCCGCTACGGGTACGGGACCACGGCGAAGAAGGCGTGCCGGTGCGCCTTTCCGGTCACCGCGTCAGGCGTCGCTGGGGGCGGGCTCTTCCTCGACCAGCACGTCACGGCACGACAGGACCGACTCCAGCAGGCCGGGGAAACGCCCCTCCAGCTCCTCGTCGCGCAGCGAGATGAAACACCGTGTCCCCTCGGTCCGGTTCTGCACCAGACCGGCGTTGCGCAGGATCTTCAGGTGGTGGCTCAGGGTCGACTGGGCGATGGGCAGGTCGATGTCCTTCCAGGCCCGCTCGCCCTCCATGGCGGCGAGCATGCGCACGATCCGCAGACGGGTCGGCTCGGCCAGCGCGGCGAGAACCGTGACCAGTTCCACCTCGTGGAGGGCGGGGTGCGCGTGCTCCCTGGGAGCCAAGGCGTTCCTCCTCGTACGGGGGCCTGGCCGGGACCAGACGGAATTTGGCTCGTGGACAGTCGGAAGTGTACCTTCGTATTTCGATGTTCGTCGAACATCGAACGCGCAGGCCAAGCCGGGGACGCGGGTCCCCCCGCCCCGGCCTCGCCGCCGGACCCGCCACGCAGCAGGGGGAAGAGGACCACCATGTCCGACGTCGCGTTGTCGGTGCTCGACCACGCCAGCATCGCCGAGGGGTCCACCCCCGGCGAAGCGCTCCGCTCCGCACGGGAGCTCGCCCAGCACGCGGAACGGCAGGGCTACAACCGCTTCTGGCTCTCCGAGCACCACAACATGCAGGCCATCGCGAGCGCGGCCACGTCCGTCTCGCTGGGGTTCATCGCCGAGGGGACCTCCACCATCCGGGTCGGCGCGGGCGGCGTCATGCTGCCCAACCACTCGCCGCTGGTGATCGCCGAGCAGTTCGGCACGCTGGAGTCGCTCTACCCGGGCCGGGTCGACCTGGGCCTGGGGCGTGCGCCGGGCACCGACCCCCGCACGATGATGGCGCTGCGCCGTGACCACAGCGCTTCGGCGACGTTCCCGAACGACGTGCAGGAACTCCAGGCCTACTTCGAGCCGGCCGAACCCGGGCAGCCCGTCCGCGCGGTACCGGGTGAGGGACTGCGGGTGCCGCTGTGGATCCTGGGTTCCAGCCTCTTCGGCGCCCAGCTCGCAGCCCAGCTCGGCCTTCCCTACGCGTTCGCGTCGCACTTCGCCCCGGACGCGCTGTACGAGGCGTTGAAGGCCTACCGGGCGGGTTTCCGCCCCTCGGAGCAGCTGGAGAAGCCGTACGCCATGGCCGGGGTGAACGCCTTCGTCGCCGACACCGACGAGGAGGCCCGGTACCTGTTCACGACCATGCAGCAGGCGTTCCTCGGCACTCTGCGCGGGGCGCGGGGGCGTCTGCGTCCTCCGGTGGAGAGCCTGGACACCGCGTGGCGTCCGGGAGAGAAGGAACGACTGGAGCACATGCTTCGTTACTCGTTCGTGGGCTCCCCGGAGACAGTCCGCCGCAAGCTCGAACTGTTCGTCGCTGACACGGGCGTGGACGAGCTGATGGTGTCGTCGATGATCTACGATCAGCAGGCTCGCCTGCGTTCGTTCGGGCTGTTGGCGGAACTGGCCGACCTGAAGCGTCCGCGTCAGGGCTGATCCCACCTCCCGGGCCGGGAGACGGTCAAGGGTGGCGGTGCCGACTGTAGGCAGGCAGCGGCTCCGCCTTCCCGGCACGGGCACGCCGGGCGGGGTTTGCGTAGAACCCCGCCCGGCGTTCGTCGTTCCCGGGCACGGGAAGCGGTGCTGGGGGTGTTCAGCCGCCACCACCGCCGTCGCCGCCTCCTCCACCACCGAAACCGCCACCGAAACCGCCACCGGAACCTCCGTCGCCCGAGCCGCCGCCGAAGCCACCACCGGAGTCCCCTCCGTCCCCGGAGAGACCGAAGCCTCCCCATCCGTCTCCTCCGGAGGAGGTCAGGCCCTGGCAGAGGTCAGCGAACGCACACAGCACCTCCAAGGTGACGGAGTCGGATTCCGTCTCGCTGGCGCTGTCAGTGTCACCTCCGTGAATGATGCTGACGGAGCGGTCATGGTCGTCCTTCGCGGAACGCCGGGCTGGGGCTGCCCTGCGCAGAGATCGAAAACCGGTGACGGCCGTGCGGCGAATCGCGTGGTCGAGGCTCATCCCGTCAGCGGAACGCGGACCGGTGGGCGGGGGCAGGGGGGTGTGGGCGCCGTACCTCTCCCGCGCCGCTCCCACCACGGCGTTCCCGGCGGGGGTGTTGGGGCGGGGCGAGGCGCCTCCGGTCACCGCCGTGGCGGCCCGCGCGGCGCTCAGGGTCGTCAGGGCGCCCAGCCCTCCCACGATGAGGACGAGGGGCGTGGGGCCCGGGTCCACGAAGAAGAACAGGAGCACGTCAACGGCGACGGTCAGGAGGAGGACCGTCGACAGCGGACGGACCACCTTGAGGGCCTTCTCGCGAGTTGACAGGGCTTGACTGAGTCCGGGGGAGTCCACGATCAGGCCGGAGCTCGCGAGATTGGTGCGCAGCTGGTCCATGCCACGACCGGTGATGATCCGGCCCAGGATCTCGCGGGCGCTGGTACCGGACTCCGTCCTGGTGGTCTTCACCAGTTCCCGACGTACGGGGTCCTTCTCGTGCACGTGGTGACGGGAGGGGCCGACAAGGGTGAGGAGGCCATCGGAGTCCTGGCGGATACGGCCGTGCAGGAAGGCGTCCATGATCGCCGTCTCCCCCACACGGACCGGACCACCGGAGAGCAGTGCCAGCTCGTTCGGGGTCAGTTCTTCGGGGTCCGGCGGAGGCTGGGGGGCGGGCTCGGATCGGCGGAGCTCCGCCTTGAGAGCGAAGCCACCGCGCAGGATGGCCAGGGGTGGGACGGCTCCGACCACCAGCCCCACGACCAGGGATATCACCAGTGTAAGGAGCATACTGATGTCCACGCCGTTTCTTCGTCCTTCCGCTGGGGTGGGGGTTCGGGGTTCTGGTTCTGTTCGTGGAACAGAGGTGGAAGGTGAGACGCTGTACAGCGGCCCGGGGTTCTGTTCACATGGTGTTCTTCCAGAAGCCACATGAGCACCCCAGGCCTCCTTGGCCACTATGGAAACAGAGGCGTCACCCGGGCCAGGCGTGATACTCATCCATGGCGTGACCTGGTATTTCTCGCCCGACCATGGCGTCCTGATAACGCGCGTGCCATCATGGTGACTCGCCGACCACCAAACGTCACCCCATCGGCGAGGAAGCGTGACCGCGCATCAACCCGAACACCGGCTTTCACCTGGGCGCTCGTCCTGCCCTGTGGATAACGTGTGGTCTCGGGTTCCATGGGGCATCCTGAAGAAAGATGGCCACATCCGGTCAGAAGGCGGGATGGCGTCGGTGTTCGTGTCGGATAGTGGGACTCCGTGAGCACGCGCCACCCACCCACGAACCCCCGGCGGCTCCAGGTTGGAGTCGCCCGCCCAAGGGCCACAGAGATGTGGTGTTGTAAGACCCCTCCCTCAAGGAGTTAGCCCCGTGAATAGCTTGACCAGGCTCTGGGTGACGCTGAGCACCTTCCTCGTACCAGCCTCCAAGAAGGAGGACAAGGGCGCCGGGATCGTTGAGTACGCCGCGATCCTCATTCTCGTTGCGGCAGTAGCTGTCGCAATCTTCTCACTAAACGTACCCACTCTTATCAGCGATTCAATCGGAAGTTCGATTGATGACATCCTCAGCAGCGAACCGTAAGAACCGAAAACCGCCAACCCAGAGAAAAACAGAACCCCGTTGAACAAACTAAAATAGAAACGGGAAGAAAGTGCTTTCAAAGGATCTCACTTCCCGCATGAAGAAAAGCACCATAACATCAGGCGCAGCCCTGACTTCCTTGGCGGTCCTCCTCACTTCTGGGTGCGTAGTCAACTCGAATACCCCCTCAACTCCAGGAGAAGAAGGGCAATCCCTTTCAACTCCATCCACACCACCTTCGGAAAATCCTGAACAACCTAATGCAATCGCAAGCAGCGTCACCACATCAACAAACCTTGGCAGCAAACTTCAAATTGACATATACGCGCTAGAGAGGCTCGAAAACGATCTACTGAGACTACGCCTAGGAATCACCAATAGTTCTAGTGATAGCTACCGTCTTTACCGGGGCCTAGGCCAAGAAGGAGACAAGTACACTGCAAGTGCAGTGAGCCTAATTGACTCTGAGAATCAGCAAAGGTACCTTAGCTTTAATCTAAGCAATGGCAAGTGCTTTTGCCTCTCCTTAGGAGGTGCCCTTGGCAGTGGCGAGACTGGTGAAATTTGGGTTATGTACCCAGCACCCCCGGAGCAAGTAACATCGATGACAATCGTTACGCCCCTAGCGCCACCCATGCTTGATATCCCAATCACAGATTCACCGGAGGAAGTGGACATCCCTGGCCTTGCAGAACCAGAGATTCTAGACCTAACGATGATCTCTGATGGCCTTGAAGACAATACTGGGCGTACAGAAAATAACGAAGAAGTCAGCATCATACTCTCCTCTGACGTTCTGTTTGAAACTAATAGTGCAGATCTCAGTCCAGAAGCACAGGAGATATTGGAGCAGGTCGCCACCGAGATTGACAGCGCAACTTCCTCCGTTGTGAACATCGATGGGCACGCAGACAATACTGGCAGCGATTCAATCAACATCCTCCTATCCCAGGATCGAGCAGAGGCAGTAGAGTCAGCTCTGAGTGAATTGATTACGAGAAGAGATATTTCCTTCGAGGTCGAGGGGCACGGGTCAAGAAATCCCATTGCCAACAACGAAACCGAGGAAGGCCGGGAAAGAAATCGCCGAGTCAGCGTCACGTTCGAGAAGCAGTGAAAGGACAGAGTGAAGAAAATTTCTCATAGACTTGTCCTTATCACACTGGCTGCCATCACTGCGTCTGCCATGGCGACCGGCGTTAGTGCAGCCACGCCTTATCCGCAGGCTGAAAACCTCGACATCCTTGGTGCCGTCGAAGGAAGAAGCAACCGGTCCACAGGCCTTACGGCCGAAGTACACCAGGCAGAAAGGAACCAATCCGGAAATCTTCTTTCCATAACATGGAGTATTTCCAACTCCGGCGATGAACGAGTGGTTCTAACATGGATGGATGACCGCTCATACGCCTATGAGGGCCCTTACTTCTCGGGGGTGACTGCAGTAAGCTCAGATGGCAATACACGCTATCACCCTGTTATGGATGGCATGGGTGCATGTCTTTGCTCAGGAAACCTTTCAGGTGACTTCGTTCAAAGAGTTGAGCCTGATGAGAAGATCGCTTACTGGTCCCTCTTCTCCGTCCCTGACGACATGGACACCGTGACCATCGAAATTCCTGAGTTCGATCCCATCGAGGACGTCCCGATCTCCTGACTTCTCCTTCCTCCTCAGCCCCCACCGCGCAGATCCGTAGGAGACGGCGTTGCCCACCCCCCACCACCCCGCTCTCGGAGACACCCGACGGCCCTCCCCCACCGGGCCGCCCGGGCGGCCCGACGAGCGCAACGGTCCGCCGCGCTTCCGGCACCGGGTCGGTGGCGCCCTCCGCCGCCTGGTCCCCGCCGCGAGGGCCGCGAGCGACCGGGGAGCGGCGTTCGTCGAGCTGGCGGCGGTCACCGTGCTGGCCGCGGCGATCATGGTCGCGGTCTACCAACTCGAACTCAGCCAGGCCTTCAACGACGGGGTCAGACAGATGGTCTGCCTGGTCCAGGGGCCCGACTGCGATGACGAGACCTGGGTGGAGGCCGACCGGCCCGAGGAACCCGAGACCTACGACTGGGGCGGCGGCAACTCCACCGCCCTGGAGAACGAGGCGCTCGCCCTGGACATGGCCGCGGACCACGGCTGGACCGAGAACGAGTGGCAGTGCCTGAGCAACCTGTGGAACGTCGTCTCCCAGTGGGACCACACGTTCATCAACTCCCAGACCGGTGACAACGGCATCTCGGGGTTCAACCCGGCCAGACACGGCGCCATGCCCGAGGGGTTCCGCGGCAGCCCGTCGGTCCAGATCTCCTGGGGCCTGGACTACATCGACGAGACCTACGGGGCGCCCTGCGCCGCCTGGGCCCAGTGGGAGAGCACCGGCACCTACTGAGCTCCGTCCGGCCCGCTTCCTCCCTGTCTCCGGCGGCCCGCGCGCGACCTGCGACGAAGACCTTCCACGGGCTTTCGACAGCCCGTCCTCCCTACACGAGTGCCGCTCACGGAAGCTCGAGAGGCTTCTGCGCGTCGTGTTAAGGTTCCGCAAAACACCCACAGAAATTGGCAAATCTCAGGGTCTTACCGGACATAAAGGGCATTTCCCCTCCGGAACGTTCATACCCTGATCGTTCGCGCACCTGCTCATGGGGCTGGTGAGGACGACGGACACCGTTGCCGTCTCGTGGGGGGCACGGGTCGGCACTGATCACACGGGGGTTCAGTGAAGATCGCCTATCTGATCAACGACATGTACGGCATCGGCGGGACCGTCCGCACCGTCGCCAACCAGGCCGCGGCACTCTCCGCCCGGCACGAGGTCGAGATCGTCTCGGTGTTCCGGCACCGCGCGGAACCCGTTCTGCCCGTACCCGCGCAGGTACGCCTGCGTCCGCTCGTGGACGTCCGCGACCACGACAGCGCCGACGGCACCGGCACCGACGGCCGCCCGCTGTACGAGGGATCGGAACGGGCCGGTCTGCCCCCGCTGCTCTTCCCACCCGAGGACGCACGCGGCCCCACGCACAGCCGCCTGACCGACGACCGGCTGGAGGAGTACCTGGCCACCACCGACGCCGACGTGGTCGTGGGCACACGCCCCGGTCTGAACGTCGTGATCGCCCGGGCCGCGCCGAGCCGGGTACTGAAGGTCGGCCAGGAACACCTGACCTACGACCAGCACTCCGAGCCGCTGCGCCGGGTGATGGAGATCGAGTACCCCAACCTGGACGCCTTCGTGACGGTCACCGAGGCCGACGCCCGCACCTACCGCGAGCGCATGCCGATGCCGAACGTGCGCGTGCTCTCCATCCCGAACTCGGTGCCCGCGCCGTCGTTCACCGCGAACGGGCACAACAGCCGCACGGTCGTGTCCGCCGGAAGACTGGCCCCCAGCAAGCGGCACGACCTCCTGGTGCAGGCCTTCTCCATGGTCAGCGACGACTTCCCCGACTGGACCCTGCGGATCTACGGGCGCGGCAACCGGCGCGCGGCCCTGAACCGGCTGGTGAACTCGCTGGGGCTCCAGGACCGCGTGTGGCTGATGGGCGCGCACCCGCGCGTGGAGGAGGCCTGGGCACAGGGGGCGTTCGCGGCGGTGACCTCCAGCGAGGAACCGTTCGGGATGACGATCGTGGAGGCCATGCGCTCGGGGCTGCCGGTGGTGAGCACCGACTGTCCCCACGGCCCCGCGTCGATCATCCGTAACGGGGAGGACGGCCTGCTGGTGCCGAACAAGTCCGCCGCGGGGATCGCCGACGGGCTGGCCACGCTGATGGGTGACGACGAACTCCGCCGCCGGATGTCCTCCGCCGCCCTGGCGGACTCCGAGCGCTTCGACCCGGCCAACGTCATGCTGATGCACGAGGAGCTGTTCGCCGACGGGCTGGGCCACACACCGCCGCCTCCGGAGGCCGCGGTGCCCGCACCGCGCACGGCCGGATCGTCCGCCGCCTGCACGGTGCGCGTCGACGCGGACGGGATCGCGGTGCTGTCCTTCACCGATCCTCCCGATCGTGTGGTGCTGGCCCGACCGAGGACGAGGGTGGAGCTCAAACCCGACGAGACCGGCGACGTGGTCGTGGACGTCTCCCGTGAGCAGCTGGCCGCGCTCACGTGGGACGTGCTGCGGATCGACGGCGACCAGGAGACACCGGTCCATGACGTGGAGATCCGCCAGTACGGCTTCCCGCTGGACGCCGACCGGGTCGATCGCCTCGCCCTGGTGGTTCCCGCCCGCTCCGGGAAGGGGCGCCTGGTCCTGCACGTGCGGCGGTCCGAGCACCACGCCGAGGTGGAGCACGTGGAGTCGGCCGACGGGCTGATCACCGTCCAGGGCAGGCTGCTCGGCCCCGACGCTCCCGACCCCCGAGCCCGCCTGACGGCGCGGCTGCGCACCTCTCCCGAGTCCCGGCGCGAGTTCTCCGCGCCGGTGGCGGGCGACGGCCA
>NZ_ANAX01000085.1:25675-31367 GCF_000341065.1 Nocardiopsis halotolerans DSM 44410
CCCGGGGTCGTGGTCGGCGACCGGCACGGACAGTCGGAGAAGTGGGAACTGCGCCTCGTGCTCTCCGACGGGACCGCGTACACCGTGGGTCGTCACCTGACCGGTGTGGCGGGGTACAAGAAGATCATCCGGTACCCGGCCCAGAAGGTGGAGAGGGACGACGGGAGCGGCTCGCGGGTGCGGCCCTACTACACGGTCAACGACCGCCTGGGGCTGGTGACGGCGCCGCTGGCGCCGACCCTGGAGGTGGACGGCGTACGGGTGCGCCCGGCCGGGTACCGCGGGCGTCGGCTGCGGTTCGAGGTGAACCTGGCCTCCCCGCTCCCGGAGGACGCGGAGTACGCGGTGGAGGTGGTGCGCGGCACCGACGCGGGTCAGCGCTTCCCGCTCCGCGTCACCGAGGACGGTCGCTCCAAGGGCCGGGGCGGACGCCTGGTGGGCAGCCTGCCGCTGCTGTCGGGGACACAGCACGCGGGGAACGGCGCGATCCGGGCGACGTGGCAGCTGCGCCTGCTGGCGGGGCCCGCGGGGGCTCTGGGGCGTCTGGGCGCCACGACGGTCTCGGACCGCACCTCACGCCGCTGGAACCGCGGACCGTACGTGCGTTCGGCGACCGTGACGCCCATGGGCTCCGGTGACCTGGAGGTCACCGTCGCCGACGTCCACGCGTGGGGGGTCCTCCGGCGGCGGCTGCGCTGACGGTTCGCCGCGCACCCCGTCTCCCGCGGCCTTCAACCGTCGTGTTCCACGCGCGGTTCCCTCCGCCCGGTGCGGATCATGCGCTGGGCGAGGCTGAGCCGGTCCAGCAGCCAGTCGGGCAGGTGGTCCGCGCCGCGCGGGAAGTACTGGATGTCCTGGTGGAAGCTGCGGGGATCCGGGGCGAAGTCGAACTCGGGCGGGGCGTCGTGGTCGAAGTGCGCCCCGATCTCCCGGGACTCCTGCACCGAGAGCCGGGCGGTGAACCACGTTCCCTTCCCGGGCTGGTACATCCCGGTGCGCAACCGGTCCAGCAGGCGTCCGACCTCGGGCAGGAGCAGGTCCCACTCGGTGCCGCCGTCCGCTCTGCGCACGGTCACCCGTGAGGAGGACACTCCGACGAGTCCCCTGTAGTCGATGACGACCTCCGTCCACTGGCCGTGGACCGCGTCGAGTGTGCGGTCCACGATCTCCTGGACGGTGTCCATCATCTCCTCGGGGGTCATGTCCCCCGGTGAGATCCGCGTCCGCGACGCGGGCCGCGAGGCCGTGAGTAGACTCCAGGGGGACGCGTTCTCCGGAGTCTCGGGCACGCGGTCCCCCTCCAGCCTCTCCCGCAGCCACGCGGGGACGTTCTCCTCGTCGCGCGGGAAGTGCTCCAGGTCGAGCAGGTAGCTGGCGTCGTCCCGGGGTTCGTCGAAGTGGGGCTCGTTCTCGTAGTCGTAGCGGACGCGGTAACTCGCGGGCCGCTCGATCTCGTAGTAGGCCGTGTACCAGGTGCCCGTCCCCGCCGCGTACATCCCCGAGCGCATCTCCCGCAGCCGTTCCAGGGCGGACAGCGGCGGGACCCCGTCGGTGTTCCGTCCCTCCTCGAACATCACCTCGAAGTGGGCCGTCTCGCAGGCGCCCAGTCCCGAGTACACGAGCCGGAGCTTGACCCAGCCGTCGGGTGCCGCCCGGAGCAGGTCCGTCCCGATTCTGCGGAGGGTCTCGTCCTGTTCGACGGGGGTCATCGCTTTACGGGCGCTCATGTCCTCGCCTTCGCTTGGTCTGGGGCAGATGGTCGAACGCCCGGCCGCGAACCGCGGCTCGGCACGCGCCGGACAGGGTCCATCCTCCAGTGTGGAACCCGTTTCGGGCCCCACACTCGCCAGAAACACGCGGGACAATTCCCACGAAGTCACACGGACGCGCGGCCCGGCGCGGACGGGGCTCCCGCCCGGCGAGACCGCCGTTCCGTACACGAGCAGGGCGAACGTCCCCGACGCCTCCCCGGGGAGGCGTGGGCCGTCCACAGGCCCTACCGCTTCGCGACATGCCCGGATAAGCTGCGCTCATCGGGGTGTTGTCCGGACGTGGTCGCCCGATCACCACGCGCGACGCCCTCCCCGAACCCGACGATCCCCGTTCCCCTCCTCCCCGGGAACGGTCCCCTCCCCCCACGGAAGAGGCATGGGACTGCGACGGACCCTCCCCCGCACGGCTCCCCGACCGGGGCGGCGCCTGCTCGGCCGCGACGACGACGGACAGGCCAACGTCCTGCTCCTGTTCGGACTCACCCTGGCGCTGCTCGCGCTGACCCTGCTGTTCGTGCGGGTCGGCGCCGCCAACGACCAGCGCTCGCGGACCCAGACCGCGGCCGACGCCGCCGCCCTGGCCGCGGTGAGCGCCCTCCAGGAGCAGGCCGCGCGGGACATCGTCAACGACGTGTACCCCATGCCGTGGTTCGACGAGGGGGTCGCCAGGGAGCGCGCGGAGGAGTACGCCCGGGCCAACGGGGCGGTCCTGACCGACATCCGCGCCAGCGACAACGTCATGGGGCGCAGCGGAAACATCGTGCGGGTGGAGGTGCGCGGCGCCGTGTGCCAGCGGGAGCTGGAGGAGGACGGCTCCCGGCACTGGAACGACGTGGTCTGCGACGGCTCCGAGGAGGAGACCGACACCGTGGTCGGCAACGCGTCGGCCATCGCCATCGTCCAGATCCCGCACCAGTGCGGACGTGACGACGGCCAGCTGGTCTGCGACGGCGGGGTCGTGGCGGACTTCGAGTCCGCCAAACGCCTGATCGAGGTGCACCTGGTCGACCAGGAGGGCCGTTACGGTTTCGACCCGCAGTTCGTCGGAGGGGGCGGAGCGACCGTGGCCTGTGCCTCCCTCGGAGCGCTGCACCCGACCATGTGCGCCGTGCACGAGCGCCTCCAGCAGGAGTTCCCCGGCTTCTACCTCTCCGCCGGCGGCCGGCGCGACGAACCGGGCAGCGACCACCACACCGGCGAGGCCGTGGACTACATGATGGCGGAGCTGGGCGGTGTTCCCACGCCCCAGATGCACCAGACGGCCGTCACGGTGATCAACTGGGTGATCCAGAACTCCCACCGGCTCGGGGTCAAGGGCGTCATCTACGAGCAGCACATCTGGAACGCGACCCGCGGGGACCCGGTGGGGCCGTGGGCGAGCGTACGGCGCCCCATGGAGGACCGAGGCAGCAACACCCAGAACCACGTCGACCACATCCACCTGGCGGCGGGCGACGGTTCCATGCAGTGAGCCGTCCACGGGGTCCGCGGAGAGTTGTCCACAGGTCCCGGAAGGACCTTGTCCCGGCCTCCCCCTCCCCCGAACCTGGATACATGACAGTCCGTGAGGAAACCCTTCCCGACCGTTCCCTCCTCCTGCGCACCCTCCTTCCGATCGTCGGCCCGCTCTCCTCCGAGGCGGTCGTCTGCGACGTCACCGCCTCCTACGTGTGGGGCGTGGACCTGCACCCGGCGGGCACCCGGGCCACGCGCACCCGCCCGCACGTGGCGGTCCCGAGGGGAGTGCGCACCTCCGGCGTGCCGGTCGTCACCCACCACGAGCCGGTTCCCACCGGGGACCGCACCGAGGTGGAGGGCGTGCGGCTCACCACGCCGGTGCGCACCGCCGCCGACGTGGCGGCACGCGCCCCCTCGGTGTTCATGGCCACGGCCCGTCTCGACGCCTTCCTCTCCCGCGGACTGGTCACGAGGGCCGACCTGGTCCACGCCACCCGCCGGCCCCGCTCCCAGCGTCAGCTGCGGCGTCTGCGGACCGCGCTGCGCTACTCCTCGGAGTTGAGCCAGTCACCGGCCGAGTCGTGGACCCGGGTGCTGGTCCTGGAGGCACACCTGCCGCCGCCCGTCCCCCAGTGTCCGGTCGCCACCGACGAGGGACTGTTCCACGCCGACCTGGGCTGGCCGGACCAGCGGGTGGCGCTGGAGTACGACAGCATGGAGTTCCACTCCTCCACGGTGGCCCTGGCCAGCGACCGGGTCCGGTACGCGGCCATGCGGGCCCAGGGCTGGGAGGTGATCTCGGCCAGCGTGCACGACCTCCAGCTCCGCCCCGGACGGTTACTGCGCCGCGTCCTGCACACGCTCTCCCGGCAGGGTTGGGTGTGTCCCGCCGACCACCTCGGCCGTGTCCGGGAACGCGTGCGCGCCTACGAACTGGATCCGCCCCGGCTGTTCGATCCCCGTCCGAGGTGACGGTCGGCCCCGGCCGCGACGCCACCCTCCACCGACCCGGACCGGCCGCTTCCCACGGCCGGTGACGCCCACCGGAGCGCCTGAAGCGACGACTCCGCGAGACCACCTGCTCCACGACGCCTTCCATGGCGATGTCAGCCGGACTTCCATGGGGCCGCCGAGCCCACGAAACCCGCCGTGGCGACGCCAGAGCCGGGTTCTCGGTCCCGCCGTCCCCGTATCGCGGAAACGGCCGACGACGGACGCGGTACCCGACGCGTCCGGAGAGAACACGATCCGACCGACAGACGGCCCGAGACGCGGGCACCGAGCCCGGAGGTGAACCCGTGGACCGGGGCGGCACCCTGCTGGAGTACGCGGCGCTCCTCCTCGTCGTGCTGTCCCTGCTCGTGGCGGCCACCGCGCACGGGCTTCCGGGGCGCCTCCCGGAGGAGCTGCGCGGCGCCGTGCACCGGGCTCTGGGAGAGGTCGGCGGCGGGGGTCCCCCCGGGGACCACGGCGCCCACGATGACGGTGACACGGACACAAACGCCGATAACGGCGGGGCCGCAACCGGCCACGAACTTTCTCCGGGCGGTGACTGGAGAGGGGATTCCGCGGCCGCGGCGGAGGCGGTCCTGCGCTGCGCACGGGTCGGGGTCGTCCCCGATCCGGTGGCCCGCGTGGACTGCGCGCTGGCTCTTCTGGGCCTGCTGGACTCCCAGGTCCTGGAGGCCACCATCCTGCGGCTGGAAGGCGATGAACTGTACGAACTCTTCCTCAGCCAGTCCTTCACCGCGACCGCCGCCGCCCGGGCGGCGGTCCTGGTGCTGTGGCGGCACGCCTCCGAGGAGGTGCTGCGACGGCTGGCCCGGACCCGCACCTTCGGCTTCCTCGCACCGTTCCTGGAGTCGCCCCAGGGCGACTGGGTCCTCACCTTCGTCGATGTCGGCGGCGATCACGTGCGTGCGACCATCGAACGGAACCCTGTGTCACCGCGTCGTATCTCCCGTCACCCTCCGGTGCCAGCCGAAGACGATCCGCACGCACCCGCGATCCGTGTCCGGTCGCGCGACGATCCGCAGAAACGAGGCCCAGGCCGTGTCGATGTCGTCGATGCCGCACACCTCCGACCCTGACACCCCCGACGACCAGCCCACCGGGGGACGGCCGAACTGGCTGCTCTCCGTCCTCATGGTGCTGGTCTGCCTGGGCGTGGTCGCCAGCGGGTGGGGTGTGGCCCGGATCGCCATGGGCGACTCCCCGCGTCCGCTCGACGTCGCGGAGGGGCCCTCGGCCCCGCCTCCGGAGAGCGGTTCCTCCCCGGCCGAGGTCGACCCCGAGGACGCCGAGGCCTACGTCGCCCTCGCGGTGGAACTCGTGGCGGCCTCCTCGGCGTTCCACATCACCTTCACCGTGGACGACGGAGAGTCCGGTCCGCTGGAAGCGGCGGGTCCGGACTCCGGCGGCGGGCAGGCCCCCGCGGCCATGGCCGCGGCCCGTCCCGCGGC
>NZ_ANAX01000085.1:31374-61916 GCF_000341065.1 Nocardiopsis halotolerans DSM 44410
CGGGCCGAGCCGGAGTTCGAGCATCACTTCACCACCGTGGACGACCGGGCGGTGTACCGCTACGACTTCGGCGGCGGTCAGTTCAGGATGATCGCCGGCCGTGGTCTGGAACCGCTGGATCCGCCCAGCGCGGCCGACCGGTACCTGTGCTCCTCCGCGTACGGCTCAGCCAAGCTGCGCGAGGTGCTCGCCACCTCCACCGACCTGGTGCTGGACGGGCTGGAGGAGGTGCGTCTGGAGTCGCCGGAGCTGAGCAGCACGCACAGCGCCTACCACTACACGGGCGTGTTCACGGCGACGCTGGGCGGTTACGACCCCGGGACCGGGCGCAACGTCCTCACACACGTGGAGAACGCCGAGTTCGACCTGTGGATCGACGAACAGGGGTACCCGCGCAGATTCGAGTACCGTGCCGCGAACGGCGTCGGGGAGGACTACGAGTACCACTCGTTCAGTTGACCCCGGCCTCCGCGGTGACCACGTCGGGGACGTGGGCGGTGTCGTCCAGCTCGTAGGCGTACGGCGGGTCGGGGACCTCACCGCGCAGTTCGGGCTGTTCGGAGTCCACGAGCAGGTTGTCGCGGGTGACCACGTTGCCGGGCCGTTCCTCCGCGGTGGCCACCGAGACCCGGGTGCCGTCGAAGTAGTTGCCCTCCACCAGCACGTTGGAGTCGTCGGCCGACCGCACGCCGTACTCCGCGTTGGCGCTGAAGTAGTTGTTGAACACGTGCACGTGCTCGGCGAACCGCGCCCCCGGGTGTCGGCTCTCCGTCCCGTCGAAGTGGTTGTGGTGCACGGTGACCCTCAGCGCGCCGGGCTCCTCCTCGTCGCCGCCGACGGCGACCGCCGACACCGCGTCGGAGAAGTGGTTCCAGGACAGGGTGACGCGGTCGGCCCCGTCGGTGACCGAGACCAGGGGCTCGTCCCCGCCGTCGCCGACGAACGTGGACCCGTCCACCCACACGTGGTGGGCGTCCCCGCGCACGGACACCGCGGTCCCGTCGGTCTCCACCAGGAGGTTGGTCAGGACGACGTCGCTGGAGCCGTCGACCACCAGCGTGCCGCCGGTGAGCTCGGCTCCCTCACCGACCCCCACAAGCGTCTTGTCCGAGCCGACCTCCATCGCGCCGTCCAGGTCGATCCGCCCGCTGATCTCGACGGTGAGCGGCTCCTCGCTGGCCAGATGGCCAGCCAGTTCTTCGGTGTCGGAGGCTGTGACGGTCTCCCCTCCCGTCCCTCCGGTCACACCCGGGTACTCCTGCCCGTCCCGTTCCAGAGGCTCGGAGGCCCAGCCGACCGGCGTTCCGAACGGCGTCGTCTCCTCGGGCGTCTCCTCCGGCGGGGCGCCGGACTCGTCCGCCTCCGTGTTCGGGTCGGCCACGGCACCGGCCCGCGGTTCCCCTCCGCTCTCCTCCCCCTCGGCCGAACAGGAGGTGAGGACGGCGCACAACAGCGCCGCCGCGGTCGCGGCGGCGATCGGATGAGATCTCATCGAGGGCTTTCCAACGCAGCGGGACAGGGGGTGTGGGGGCGTGGTTCGTACGCGGCCGGACAGCGCCGTGCGTCCGGGGGTGACGCGTGACGCAGACCACGGGCCGTCCCGGCGGACGACCCGACGGCTCCTGCCCGTCCGGGTACCCGGGCAGACGGTCGGACCGGGCCGGAAACACTGCCTAGACCTTGCCACAGCCGGGTTCCCAGTCCCAACCCAAGGCAGCTTCGCGCACACGGATCCGCACCCCGTGAAGGACGAACGTGGCGAGAAACACCCACCACCCCCTACCGAACGCAACACTCCGGAAGCGGAGAGTCAGGAGCGGTCCACGGCCACCACCGGTTCCCTCTCGGGGCCCCGGCTTCCGCGTACCCTCCCGGAGCGCCGCCGCGGGACGGTGCCGACCGCGACCAGCGGACCGAGCCGGGGCACCAGGGGTGCGGGGGAACCCGAGCGCGCCATCCCCCACCAGGCCCCCAGGGAACGGGCCGCGTCACCCGCCATTCCCAGGGCCGTCCACGACACCGGGCCGACCAGGGAGGCGCCCCTGCCCCGGTGCCAGGCCGTCACGTGGGGCAGCACCAGGGCCGCGCCCGCGGCCAGCGCGATCCGTCCGGCCACGGCGCGCCGCCGGGCTCCCGACGGGCTTCCGCCTCCCGCGCGGCGCACCGGACCCAGCGGGCCGCGACTCCCGCCACCGGGATCGCCACGACCGCGCCGCCAGGACACCGCACCTCCCACCACGGTGGCGGCGGCCAGCGGCCACCACGCCGTCCGGACCGCGCGTGTTCCCGCACGGACGGTCTGCGCCAGGTCCGCCCCGGCCAACCACACCGCCTCCGGCCACGGGGTCCGTGCCCGCACCGTGAGGGTGCCCGCCACCGCGGCGCCGCCCAAAGCACCGGCCAGCAGGGCGGCGCCGGGACGGCCGAGAGCCATCAGGGAGAGTCCCGCCGCACCGGCCCAGGACATCTCGGGTCCGGCCTCGCGTTCACCGCGACGGCGCGCCAGGGGGCCCGCGACCGCTCCGGCGGTGAAACAGGCACGCAGGTATCCGCCCAGATCGGTGATGGGCGGCGCCCACACACGGGACCGGGGCTCGTAGCGCACCGAACGGCCCTCCTCCACGAGCCGCCACANGTCGGCCGCGTCACCGAGACCGGGATCCGGGTCGGCGAGGGCCCGGCGCAGCACGAGCACGGGGATCGGCCGCAGCGGATCGGTGTGCTCGTTGGTCGAACCCGGCCGCTCCTGACCGGGGACCGCGTGTCCCCAGGGCAGGACGGGAGCGGGGTCCGCGCCCCGGTCCGGGCCGGCGTGGCGGGCGGCGACCGCGGCCACGACCATCTGTGTGTGTCCCAGGCAGGCGGAGCGGTCGGCCAGGGCACGGGGGACCACGGCCGCCACGTCCGGGTCGGCGAAGTGGCCGAGGGCGTTCTCCAACCACCCCGGGGCGGGGCGCGTACCCGCCTCGACCAGGGCGACGAACTCCGCGGAGCACACGCGAAGCGCCTCCGCCCGGGCCCTTGCTCCGCCTGCCGGACCGGGCACGACGCGGGCGCCGCGACGGCGCGCGACCCAGGCGTCGGGACCGACGGCGCCGACGACGACGGGCCGCAGCTCCGGATGGTGCTCGGCGAGGTGGTCCAGCGTGGCGGCCAACGCGCCGGGCCCGGCCCGTCCGACGACGGCCACCTCGACGGTGTCGCCGGGAACGAGGGGCAGGGGGCGGGGGTGGGCGAGTCCGGCGCGGACCAGGTCCCGGGCGAACAGGCCCTCGTCCCCGCCCCGGGGCACGGCCCGGCTCAACCAGCGGATCAGTGCGCTGACCTGGCCCGGGGAGAGGCGTACCGCCCGCGGCGGGTTCCCGCCGACGAGGAGGTGCCCCTCGTCGCTGAGGCGCACCGCGCGGTCGATCTCGACACCGAGGCCGGGGGGCAGGGGCGAGCGGGAGAGCATATCCACACCCTGTCCGGTCGGACATGGCGGGCGCAAGACCGTGGGAAGCACCAAAATCCGAGAGAGGTTGACCTAATCGTTATCCATGCTCACAGGTCCCACCAGTTCCCAAAGACGGCCCATATCCGCCCTTGACCGACCGAAGCATCAGGCCAAACATCCTCTTTGGCCAGCTCAGAGGGGGCTATCCTGACCAAGCCAGGTCGGCTGGGTTTCCGGGGAGGCACGGAGCGTATGCTGAGCGCGAATACGCCCTTCAGTGTCGTAGGGCACATCCGCCACCAGACATGATCCATCGACCCGGCCCGCTCCCAGGCCTCACCACCGCCCAGGGGGAAGCCCCGCCGCTTCCCCTCTCCCCTCTGTCGCCACCCTCAGACCGCGTATCCCGCGGCGCACCAACGCGCCCCTCCCTGTCCCAGGGGGATCCGACTCGTGTGACCACCCCGCGCCGTGACCCGCCAGCCGGGCACGGACGCCTTCGAGGGCCCGGCGCTCTGGTTGCCATGCCCGCCGCGAACACACGTCTTCGGGGAGTGAACCCAATGTGTGACACCGCAGCACCCCACAGTTCCCCCGCCCCACGTCACGCGCACGACCCCACCGGGATCGGTCTTCCACCGCCGGACACGTTCCACGTCCCCGTATCTTCGTCCAGTCCCTTTCAACGTCCGGCGAGTTCCATGGAAGAGCGCACCCCTCACAGCACAGAGACCGCTTCCGGATCCGCGCGGCGGCGCTTCCCCGGCCTGCCGAGCCAGATCGCCTACGCGAGGAGGTTCGTCGCCCGGCAACTGGCCGCCTCGCCAGAGCTGACCACGGCGACACTGCTGACCAGCGAGCTGGCCACGAACGCCATCACGCACAGCGCCTCGGGCCGCGCGACCGGAAAGTTCGAGATCTGCGTCCGTCTGGCCCCGGGGTGGGCGCGGGTGGAGGTACGGGACCTGGGCAGCGTGACGGAGGCGCCCGCGCCCCAGCACCGGGATCCCTACGACACCTCCGAACACGGTCGGGGGCTGGATCTGGTCGAGGCGCTCTCCAGCAAGTGGGGCACGGAGCCCCGCGGTGACGGAATGGGGCGCAAGGTCTGGTTCGAGCTCGTGTGGGACTGCGGCGACGAGCCCGTGGTGGCGGACACCGAACAACACCACGGCTGAAGGGGTTCGCCGGTCCGCCGCGATCTTGTACCCGTAGCACGCCCTGGGCGTCGAGCCCGGCTACAAGTACAAGATCCGCGAAGGCTGGGCCTGTTCCGTCAACGACACCTCCGTGCGGCCCACTGACGGGAGTCGCCCCGGTGCGCCGCCGTGTCCGGTACGGGCGTCCTGCTCACTCCTCGGCGCCGGTGGCCGTGGGTGCAGCCCCACCGCCGTCCTGGGTGGTCGTGGGAAGTCGGAAGCGCTCGTAGAGTTCGCGTGCGTAGTCCTTCGCCTCCTGTGACGGTTCCTCGCCCAGCTCGTCGCGGACCAGGTCGTCGAGGCTCTTGTTCGTTTCGTCCATGTGACGCAGCCTGCCTGGAGTGCGCGGATAGCACAAATCGCCGCTCCGGTGACGCAGCGCCAAGATCTGGAACGCCCTGACCGCGGGGGTTTGTGGGCTGAAATCCATCCTGGGCCGTGTAGCACCCTGGGCAGGACTCGTCGGTCCCCCGGTGGGTCCCCGGTTCTTCCGCTCGTTCCGCGTCCCCGTGACACCAGGGTGGTCCCGAGGCGCCGAGGTCCCGGACGTGGTCGGGCCAGGGCTGGCGCTCGCTGGCCTGGTCGCCCGTGGCCTCACGGGTGTGGCTTCCGTCATGGCTCCGCCGTGCCGTTGACGATAACCGGGGGCCGTCCTCACCCGGAAGCCTCCGGGGTGGGTTTCGCACCCACAAGCACGGTCCCGGACCTCCCCGACACGGGACCCTCCGGATTCTCCTTCTACTGCGTGGCGGAACAGGACGTACTTCTCGCAGGACCAGGGGGGCGATCGGGGCGGCCGCGGGTTTGTCGCTGCCCGTGTCGGGTAGCGGGGCAGCAATCTCTGTGCGTGTGCCTGCTCCCTTGCACGGCAGACCTCTTTCTCCCCATACCCGCGAACACAATGGGATCGTCAGCTCATGACTGTCACGACTTTCTCCCGGCCCGTACGCGTGTTGACCACACCGCGCGTCATCGACCCGAGCGTGCGCGACCATCTCACCGAGTTCCTGGAGAGGGCCGTGACATGGGAGCCCGGACACGTGATCGTCGACATGTCCTGCACCACCTTCTGTGACCCCTCCGGGGTCAGTGCGCTGGTGCACGCGCTGCGCGGCGCACAGCACAGCGGCTCGACGGTGAGCGTGGTCGTCTCCCACCGGCCCGTGCGCCGTGTCCTCGACCTGGTGGGCCTGGGGAAGGTGATGCCCCTCTACCCGAGCCTGCGCGAGGCCCAGTCAGCCGCGGGCAGGTAAGGGACCCGTCCTGGAGGACGCCCCTCGTGGCGCCCTCCAGGACGGGTGAAGGCGGACCGGGCTCAGCCGCGGGCGGACGCCCGCTCGCCCACGTCCCGGCGCAGCTGCTCCAGGGTGTGCTTGAGCAGCCGGGAGACGTGCATCTGGGAGTAACCCATACGGTCGGCGATCTCGGACTGGGTGTGGTCGCCGAAGAAGCGCATCATGAGCAGTTCGCGCTCGCGTTCGGGCAGGCGGGCCAGGGCGGGCTTGAGCGACTCGCGCTCCACGATCCGTTCCAGGTCCCGGTCCTCGCTGCCCAGGTGGTCCTCCAGCCGGGCGCCCTCCTGACCGTCGGCGTCGGAGGAGTCGGGGGCGTCCAACGACAGGGAACGGTAGGACTCCGAGACCTGGACGAGCTCGACGACCTCGTCCTCGTCCAGTCCCATCTCCTGGGCGATCTCGGCGTTGGTGGGCGTGCGCGCGTGGGTCTGCTGGAACTCGCTGAGCACGCGGCGCAGCTTGACCCGGTTCTCCTGGTGGCGCCTGGGCACGCGTACCGCCCAGGTGTGGTCGCGGAAGTGGCGCTTGATCTCCCCGGTGACCGTGGGCAGCAGGTAGGAGATGAAGGGCTTGCCGTGGTCGGGGTCGTAGCCTCGGACGGCCTTGACCAGGCCGACCATGGCGGTCTGCTTCAGGTCCTCCAGCGGCTCGCCCCGGTTGTTGTAGCGGCGCGCGATCTTGTTGATCAGGGGCTGGTAGCGGGCCACGACCTGCTCGCGCACTCGGGCCATGCGCGGATCGTCCTCGTCCATGCGGTGGAGTTCGACGAGGAGCTCCTCGGCCGGAACGTCCTCCCCCGGGACGGGTGTGCGCGGCTTGGGGAACGGGGTCGTGTGCTCGTCGGCGGTGTGGGACACGGTGTCGTGGTCAAGCGTGGCGGACAAGAGGAAACCCCCCGGTGCTCTGGTCCTGTGTGCTTCTGTCACCTGCCTGGGGCGGGGCACCGGCGCTCTCGCCGCGCTCGGGGCCGAGTGTCGGGAAACTGCGACTCCGCAAGCGAATCCGGTGCAACCACTACCGTTCCCTGCGAAACGACCTTAAAAGCCGTGGAACGTAATTTTTGTTGTCTTATAGCAAGTGTCCCGCAAAGAGGGCCAGGACATTATAAATTGGGCATGCGAAAGGCCGCCGCGCCCGTGGGCTCCCCCTGAGGCCCACGGGCTGCAGCAACCGTGTTTCTCCTGCTCGGCACACCATCGCAAGTACTGTTCCCCTACCTCACGGGCGCAGGGGCAAACTTCGGCTCCGTGCCTTTTCTGCGTACAAACGTGCGTTCGGATCCCCGTTCGGCGTCCGGCGTGGGTCTGGGGCGGTGGCCGAACCACGGCCGCCAGTTACCGGAGCGACCCGCACAGGCGCGTGTACGACTCCGAAGTGGCCGGGACCCGCTTCGGACTCCTTCCCGGAGACGGAGGGCCACCCGGAACGTGACACCAAGGTGATGTCGCTTTCCCCTCAGACAAGCTTTTGTCCCGCGCGAACCGCTCGCGGCGAAGAGACGGCGCGCACCGGCTCCTCGGTGATGCGGCGGCAGGCTCCCGGGAGCCCCGGGCGGAACGTCGGGAAGCGTGGAGTCGCTGCCGTGTCCGGCTCCCGGCGGGGCTCCCGGCACCGCGTGTCCGAAGGGCGGCCCCCGCCCTCCCCCGGTTCGGGTCGGGGAAAGTCCACCTCCGTAGGCGTCCGTCGAGGGCGGTGACCCGCCCCCGCGCGGAGCGCCCCGGCGGGCGATGGCGGGCCGGAAACGGAGCGGAGGCCCGAAGCGAACACCGCCTAGTCGCGGCCGGGCGCCTCCTCGCTCACTTCCTGGCGCAGCTGTTCCAGGACACCGGCGAGGAGTCGGGACACGTGCATCTGGGAGTAGCCGAGGCGGTCGGCGATCTCGGACTGGGTGTGGTCGCCGAAGAACCTCAGCATGAGGATCCTGCGTTCGCGTTCGGGCAGGCGGGCCAGGGCGGGCTTGAGCGACTCGCGCTGGACCACCCGCTCCAGCGCCTCGTCCTCGCTGCCCAGGTGGTCCTCCAGCCGAGCGCCCTCCTGACCGTCGGCGTCGGAGGAGTCGGGGGCGTCCAACGACAGGGAACGGTAGGACTCCGAGACCTGGGTCAGCTCGCTGATCTCGGACTCGGACAGCCCCATCTCCTGGGCCAGTTCGGCGATGGTGGGCGTGCGCGCGTGGGCCTGCTGGAACTCGCCGGTCACGCGGCGCAGCTTGACCCGGTTCTCCTGGTGGCGCCTGGGCACGCGTACCGCCCAGGTGTGGTCGCGGAAGTGGCGCTTGATCTCCCCGGTGACCGTGGGCAGCAGGTAGGAGATGAAGGGCTTGCCCCGGTCGGGGTCGTAGCCTCGGACGGCCTTGACCAGGCCGACCATGGCGGTCTGCTTCAGGTCCTCCAGCGGCTCGCCCCGGCCCCCGTAGCGGCGCGCGATCTTGTTGATCAGAGGCTGGTAGAGGACCACGACCTGCTCGCGCAGTCGGTCCGCCCCGGGGTCCCCCTCCCCCAGGCGCCCGAGCTCGGACAGCAACTCCTCGGCCGAGGCGTTCGACGTGTTCGTCGCGTTCTCACCCGGAACCGGCCTGCGCGGTCTGGGGATGACGGTCCTGTGGTCGGCGGCGGTGTGGGATACGTGGACGGTGTTCGCGGACAAGAGGAAACCCCCCGGTGCTCTGTCCTGCATGTTCCTGGTATCTGCCTGATCGGCAGGTGCCACCTGCGGTACGTCCCCGCTGCGGACTCGCTGCCGGGAAGCTGCGGTCCGGTGGGGACGATCCCGGTGCGCAGAGGTACGTTCCCTCAGAAACGACTTCAAAAGCCGCAGAGCGAAAAAATGTTGTCGTGCGACAAATATCTTTCCATACTCAGTTGATGACCCTGGGTGCACAACAGAGCGGTCGCCGTGCCCGCGACCCTCCCCCAAGGCCCACGGGCACGGCGACCGCGCCCTCCCTGCCGACACGTGGTGCCCAGCTACTCACCCCCTACCGCCAAGTCCGGGAATGAAACACTTTTACCGAGTTTTTCCGCTACGAACTCACGTTCGAAACGTCATGCCTGGGCATGGGCGTGACCACGCGAGGGTGAACCCGCGCACGGCGAGGGGGCGCCCCGCGCCGTGCGCGGAACGCCCCCTGGCCGGTGGAACTCCCGGGATCAGCTGACCGGCTGCTTGACGCGCTCGGTCTCGGTCCCGCCGACGGAGCCCTTCCTCCTCGTCATCCGGCGCTCGCTGCGCGCACGCCTCCGTGCCGCGCGGCGCTGCTTGCCCCACTCCACCAGCTGGTAGAGGACCGGGACCAGGATCAGCGTGAGCACGGTGGAGGACACCAGACCGCCGATCACCACGATCGCCAGCGGCGCGGAGATGAACGCCCCACCTCCGGTGAGGCCCAGGGCCATCGGGGTCAGCGCCGCGACGGTCGCGAGCGCCGTCATCAGGATGGGACGCAGACGGTGACGGGCACCCTCCACGATCGCCTCCCTGAGCGGCATCCCGTTGTTCTGGTTCTGGTTGATCAGGTCCATCAGCACGATGGCGTTGGTGATCACCACACCGATGAGCATCAGCATGCCGACCATGCCCGCGATACCCAGCGGGGTGCCGGTGACCAGCAGCAGGGCCAGCGAACCGGTGATCGCGAACGGCACCGAGACCAGGAGCATCAGCGGCTGGAGCAGGCTCTTGAAGGTCGCCACCATGATCAGGTAGCAGATGACGATCGCGGCCAGCATCGCGAGGATCAGCTGCATGAAGCCCTCGCTCTGGTCCTGGCTGACACCGCCCAGGGCGGCGGTGGCGCCCTCGGGCAGGTCCATCGTCTCCAGGGCCTGGGTGATCTCGGCGCTCACGGCGCCCAGGTCGGAGCCGGTCACGCTCGCCGACACGGTGACGCTGGCGATGCCGTCGATCCGGGTGAGCTGCGGCGGNTCGGCGACCTCGGACAGGGTGACCGCCTGGCCCGTCGGGGCCATGATGGGCAGGTCCTCCAGCTCGGCCACGCCCTCCGGGGCCTCCTCGGCACGGACCACCAGGTCGCGACGGGTGTCGTCGAGGGTGACGGTGCCGACGTTGCTTCCCTGGAAGGCGGCGGTGACCTGCTGGCCGATCATGGCCTCGGTCATGCCGAGCTCGGCGGCCTCCTCGCCGTCGACGCGCACCTCCAGTGCGGGCTGGGACTCGGAGACGCCGTTGACGACGTCTGCGGCACCGTCGATGTCGCGCAGCTCGTCCTCGACCATCCCGGCCGCCTCGGCCAGGACCTCCTGGTCGTCGGCGCTGACCCGCACCTCGATGCCCGAACCGCCCATGGCTCCCATGCTGCTCAGGCGCGGCTCGTACTCGGTGTCCAGGGCTTCGAGGTCCTCACGCAGTACCTCGCGGTTGCGAGCCTGGTCGGTGTCCGGGTCGGCGGTGACGCTGTAGTCCACCTGGGGCGCTCCGCCGCCGCCCAGCATGGCCGCCATACCGCCGCCGCCCACGTTGGTCTGGTAGGAGTCCACCCAGGCGTAACCGTCGAGCATCTCCTCGATCCTGACCGCCTCGGCGTCGGCCGCCTCCAGGGACGTGCCCGGGGGCAGTTCCTGGACGATCGAGTAGGTGTTCTCCTCGGTCTGACCCATCCACTCGGTCTCCAGGCTGCCGGCCATGACGACCGTTCCGCCGAAGATCGCGACGCTGGCGACCAGCGTGGTGACGGTGGCGACCCTGCGCTTGGTGGTGATCCACCGGATGACCGGCAGGTAGGCGCGCTGGAGCGGGCCGCGCAGTTCCCTCTCGTGCTCCTCGCGCTCGATCTGTTCCTGGGTGGCGTCCCCGATGTCCTTGGGGCGCATGAACCAGTAGCACAGCACCGGGATGAGCGTGATCGAGACGATCAGGGACGCGAGCAGGGCCAGGCTGGCGGTGACCGCGAACGGCATGAAGATCTCGCCGACCTGGCCGCCGACGAGGGCCAGCGGCAGGAACACGGCGACGGTCGCGAGGGTGGAGGAGACCACGGCGGTGGCGACCTCGCGCACACCGTCCCTGACCGCGTTCATCCGCTCCTTGCCGTAGTCCAGGTGCCTGCGGATGTTCTCCAGGACGACGATGGAGTCGTCCACCACGCGCCCGATGGAGATGGTGATGGCGGCGAGGGTGAGCATGTTCAGCGAGAAGTCGAACGCCTGCATGCCCAGGAACCCGATCAGCACCGACGCCGGGATCGACACCGCGATCACCAGGGTGGAGCGGATCGAGAACAGGAAGACCAGGATGACGATCACCGCGGCGAGCAACCCCAGGCCGCCCTCTTCGAGCATCGCGAGGATGGACTCGTTGATATAGGGGGCCTGGTCGAAGACCACGCTGATCTCGATGTCGTCACCGAGGACCTCGGCCTGCTCGTCCAGGACGGCCTGGACGCCCTCGGACACCTCGACGGTGTTGCCCTCGGGCGTCTTCATGATCATGACGCCGATGCTCGGGTCACCGTTGACGCGCGCCAGGCTGGTGGGCTCGTCCTCGACGAGAGCGACGTCGGCGACCTCGGAGAGCCGGACCGGTTCGGGCGGAGCCGGGGGCGCACCGGGCGCCGCGGCGGACATGCCCGTGCCCGCGGAGGAGGGCCTGACCCAGACGTCCTCGACCTGTTCGATCGAGGTGAACTGGTCGCCGGTGGTCACGCTCAGGCTGCGGCCGTCGGACTCGACGTCCCCGCCCGGCTGCAACAGACCGCTGGACTGGAGGGTGTCCATGACGTCCTGGGAGGTCAGCCCCGCGGCGGCGAGCTCCTCCTCGTCCGGCGTGATGACCACGTCGGAGTCCACGGCACCGGAGATCGTCGCCGAACGCACGCCCTCGACGGACTCCAACTCGGGGATGAGGTGGGTCTCCAGCGGCTCGATCATGGCCTGGTCGTCGCCGTCCTGGGCGCCCGCCGCGAGCATCACGACCGGCATCATGTCCGTGCTGAAGGACATGACGCTGGGTTCGACGCCCTCGGGGAGCATGCCCGAGACCTGGTCGACGGCGATCTGGGCCTGGCGGACGAGGTCGTCCTGGTCCTGGCCGTAGTCGAACTCGACCGTGATCTGGGACGAGCCCGTGCTGGAGGTCGAGGTGACCGTGGTGACGCCGGGAACGCTCTGGACGGCCTGTTCCAGCGGCTCGGTGACCTGGCTCTCCACCACCTGGGGCGAGGCCCCCTGGTAGGTGCCGGAGACCATCACCATCGGGAGGGATATCTCGGGGAAGAGCTCGCGTTTGGCCGACACCGCCGCGAGGACTCCGAAGAAGAGGACTGCCAGGGTGATGAGCAGAACCAGCGCCCGGTTACCGAGCGACATGACCGCCACGCGGTTCATACCTCGGTCCCTTCCACGCTGGCGGTCCCCGCCTGGGGGAGGCCCGTGCCGCGGGCCCTTACGGCCGATCTGGACATGAGAGGTTCTCGCTCCTAGTTCACTGCGGACCACGGGGACGGACCGTGGTGTGTGGGTCGTCGAGCGCGTACGCGCACCCGTCAGAACGCACACGTCATCCGCCGGTTCTGGCACCGGACGCGAACGTGTGGTGGTGGGGATGCCGGTGTTCGGCGGCCGGGAGCGGGACGGTCGTGTCAGCCGCGTTCGCCGGGCCTCGTGCATCCGCCGGGCGCGCTACTCACCATACTTCGCGTTATATCGGGAGCCGGGCCCTCCCTGTCCGATTCAGGGCGGACTCAGGGAGACATCAGTCTTCTGTCAGGGACGGTTCCTGACCAAAGTAGGAGTCCTCATCCGGAAGTCGGCGCCCTGAGGGGCCGGAGGTGCGCCGACCGTGACCGCGCGTGACCTTGGCGAGTAGTGGACATCACATGCATGGGTTCCGGTCGGCACGCTCTGAAGGCATGGGCGGCGCGGCGGAGGGGCCGGTGGCCGGTCGTCGGCCCCCCGCCGCCGGACGACGGGGCTTCGCGAGGGGTTGTCCACAGGAGGGAACCGAGGATGGCGGGCCGCCCGAACGGAGGCCCGGGCCCGATTCCGGGGGCGTCTTCGCCGCTCACAGGCGCGTCACGCGCCCCCGGACCCAGTGCGACCCGCCGCCCTCCCCACCATGAGCACGCCGTCGCCCCCGTGGACAACCGCCCGCGACGGACCACGCCCCCGCGATGGACGGCCACCCTGTGGGCGCCCGTCCCCGTGGACAGCCTCTCGTGGACGGCCACCCGTGCTGGTCGGCCGCTCCCGGGGGGACGCCACGCGTGGGAAAGGGCCTGTGGACGACCAGGAGAAGGACCCTTCGGCGGGCATCCCGGGAGAGGAACAGCCCAGACGGACCGACGCCCGCCGGTCAGACAGACCGCTGGTCGTCGACCATCTCGTGCGGCTGGGAGGTGCCCCACACCACCCGCAGGAGGTCGTCCAGGGCGTGGGCCAGGGAGTCGTCCACGAGTTCGTAGCTGACCTGGCGCCCCCGCGCGGAGGTGCGCACCAGGCCGCAGTCACGCAGGCAGGCGAGGTGGTTGGAGACGTTCTGGCGGGTGAGTCCCAGTTGGTCGGCGAGCCCGGCGGGGTAGTGGGGACCGTCGAGGAGCGCCAGGAGGAGGCGGCAGCGGGTGGGGTCGGACAGGGCGCGGCCGAGCCTGTGGATGGCGGACAGGCGCTGCTCGGAGGTCAACATGAAAACCATTGTACATGGCTTGCTGTATAGACAGCATGGACTGTATAAACAGTGAAGGCTGAACTATGGCGCCATGAGCGACGGCGCCCGCGAGCTGACGTCAGGACGGGGGGCGTTGATGGGCGTGGGACACGACCACGGGCACGGAGTCACGGCGGGGGCCGCCAACAGCGGACGGCTGGCGCTGGTCCTCGGAATGATGCTCCTCGTCGCCGTCGTCCAGGTACTCGGCGCCGCGTTCAGCGACAGCCTGGCACTGCTCGCCGACGCCGGGCACACCGTCACCGACTCCTTCGGGGTGGCGCTCGCCCTGGTCGCCGTGTGGATCGCCGGGCGGCCCGCCACCAGCGAGCGGACCTTCGGCTCCCAACGCGCGGAGATCCTGGCCGCCGCGGTCAACGCGCTGGTGCTGTTCGTCCTGTGCGGGTTCATCGTGGTGGAGGCGGTCGAGCGGCTGCGCACACCCGCCGACGTGTCCGGCCCCGGCATGGTCGTCGTCGCCGCCTTCGGCCTCGTCATGAACGTCGGCGCACTGCTCGTGCTGCGCTCGGGGGCCAGATCGAGCCTCAACGTCAGGGGCGCCTACCTGGAGGTCATGGGTGACGCTCTGGCCGCGGTCGGCGTCATCGCGGGCGGGGCCGTCGTCTGGCTGACCGGGTGGTCGCGGGTGGACACCCTCGTCTCACTCGGCATCGCCGCGATCATCGTGCCCCGCGCGTGGGCGCTGCTCCGCGAGGCCGTGCACATCCTGCTGGAGGCCACACCCAAGGACATGGACCTGACCGAGGTCCGCGACCACCTGCTCGGGCACTCCGCCGTACTCGACGTCCACGACCTGCACGCCTGGACCATCACCTCCGGCGTACCCGTGATGTCGGCGCACGTGGTGGTGGCCGAGGAGCACCTGGGCGACACCGGCCGGATGCTCGACGAACTCCACGCCTGTCTCACCGGTCACTTCGACGTCGAGCACTCCACGCTGCAACTGGAGCCGCCCGGCCACGCCGACCACGAGGGCGCCCGCCACGCCTGACCGCGCCCGGGTCGCGCGGACCCGCCCTCCGACCGCCCTCACGCCCGTTCCCGACCGCCAGTCGCCCTCGTTCCCGCCCCGGCACGGTCGACGGACGGCCGGATGGCCCCGGACTCCGCTCCGCTGCCGGTGACCACCGGTGACCCCTGACAACGCCCCGGTCCGGGTTTACGGTGTCGGACGGGCCGTCGACGTGCCACCATCGGAACCTTCTGGCACAATTCCTCGCGGCCAGGAACGCAAGGAGGCACCACCGTGGCACCCTTCCCGCCCCAGGAACAGCGGTGAGCACCCATCCACTGAGAGCGGTCGCCCTCTTCCTTCGCAGGCTGGTCAGCAGCTCACTCCTCCGCCTACGAGCGGGGCGGCTGTCGTACAGGTTGCGCGTGGAGATGAGTTCCGCCCGCGAGACCAGCATGTGGCGTCAGCCCGCACGTGTCTTCGTCATGGCCTTCGTGGCCGTGGACCTCATGGGCACCGGGCTGCTGATGACCCCGCTGACCACACCCGACCACCTGGGACTGGGCTTCGTCGAGGCCTTCTTCACCGCGACCACGGCGCTCGCGGTGTGCGGACTGAGCGTGGTCGACATCGGCGCCGACCTCAACTCCTTCGGCCAGGGAATCGTCATCGCGCTCATGCAGATCGGCGGCATGGGCATCATGACCCTGGCCTCCCTGCTGGGCACCGCGATGATCCGCCGCTTCGGACTGCGCATGCAGCTCACCGTGCAGGCGGAGACCCGAAGCCTGTGGGTGGGCGACGTGCGCGGCCTGGTCAGCCGGGTGGCCCTCATCTTCCTGATCTGCGAGGGCGTGACGTTCCTGCTGATCACGCCGAGGATGTGGCTGGGCTACGACATGTCCTTCGGAGCGGCCGTCTACTCGGGCTTCTTCCACTCGATCTCGGCCTTCAACAACGCCGGGCTTTCCCTGTACGGCAACAGCATGATGCGCTTCTCCGGCGACGCGCTCATCCTGGTCCCGATCGCCCTCGCGGTCATCCTCGGCGGCATCGGCTTCCCGGTCCTGCTGGAGCTGCGCCGGGAGCTGCGCACGCCCCGCCGGTGGAGCCTGCACACCAAGCTCACCGTGGTCACCACGGCGATCCTCTTCGCGGCCGGGACACTCCTGGTCATCGTGATGGAGTGGAACAACCCGCGGACCCTCGGGCACATGGACTGGTGGGCGCGGATCGTCAACGGGTTCTTCCACGGCGTCATGCCGCGCAGCGGCGGCCTCAACTCCGTCGACACCGGCGAACTGGAGGACTCCACACTGCTGGTGACGATCATGCTCATGTTCGTCGGCAACGGCAGCGCCGGAACGGCGGGGGGCATCAAGGTCGCCACCCTCGCGGTGCTCTTCCTCGTGGTGGCGGCCGAGGTCCGCGGCAACGACAAGGTGCACGTCTACGGACGCCAGCTGTCCCCGGAGGTCATCCGGCAGGCGCTGAGCCTGGTGTTCCTGTCCGCGACGGTCGTGGCCTTCACCACGGTCCTGTTGGTACGCACCACCCCCTTCGAGCTGCTGCCGGTGATGTTCGAGGTGGTGTCGGCCGTCGCCGTGGTCGGCCTCTCCATGGGCATCACCCCGGACCTGGCGCCCTGGGCCCAGTTCCTGCTGGCCCTGCTCATGGTGGCGGGCAGGGTGGGTCCCATCACCTTCGTGACGGCCCTGGCCTTCCGCGACCACCGTCGGCGCTACGATCTCGCGGAGGCACGGCCGATCATCGGCTGACACCCCCATGAGGGAAGGAAGAGGCACCGTGCAGCAGCACAGGAGACTCACCGACAAGCGCGTTCTGGTCATCGGCCTGGGCCGGTTCGGCGGTTCGCTCGGGTTGGAGCTGGTCAGCCGCGGGTGGGAGGTGCTGGGCGTCGACTCCAGCCCTCGCCTGGTGCAGTCCTTCGCCGACGAGCTCACCCACACGGTGATCGCCGACGCCACCGACGAGGAGGCACTGCGCCAGGTGGGCGCGTCCCAGTTCCGCAGCGCGGTGGTGGCCATCGGCACCCACCTGGAGGAGAGCATCCTGGCCACCTCGTTGCTGGTGGACATGGGGGTGACCAACATCTGGGCGAAGGCGACGAGCCACCGCCACAAGCGCATCCTGGAACAGGTGGGCGCCACCCACGTGGTGCTGCCCGAGCACGACATGGGCGAGCGGGTGGCGCACCTGCTGTCGGGCCGGATGCTCGACTACGTGGAGCTGGAGGAGGGCTTCTCCCTCGGCAAGACCAAGGCGCCCAAGGAGCTCCTCGGCAAGACGCTGCGGGAGACGCGGGTCCGACAGCACTACGGGATCACCGTGGTGTCGGTGAAGCAGATGCACGGGGAGTTCACCTACGCCACCCAGGAGACGGTGCTGCACAAGGGAGACGTGATCGTGGTCGCGGGCCGGACCGACGACGTGGAGCGTTTCTCCGAATCCACCTGAGCCGTCCCCGGGCCCGTGTCTGCCTGGGACCCGCGCCCGGCCCGCCCGTTCCACCCCGGTCAGCGTCGACGGCGGATCGCCGGGGGCGGCGGTTCACGGCCCCGCTGCCACCTGTGAGCGTTCCACTCCAAACAGACAAATTGACAACCGTTTTCATTTTCCCGAGAATTGACCCATGCGAACTGGGACAACCGTGCGGGCCGCCGCCGTCGGCGCCGCGGCACTCATGACGATCACCGCCTGCGGAAGCGGCGAGGGGGCGGACGACTCGGGTGTCTCCCCGGCCGACGCGGACCTGACCGTGGTCACCGGCGTCTACCCCCTGGAGTGGCTGGCCCGGGAGATCGGTGGCGACCAGGTGGCCGTCAACCAGCTCACCGAACCGGGCACCGAGCCCCACGACCTGGAGCTCACCGGCCGCCAGGTGGCCGAGGTCAGTGAGGCCGACATCGCCTTCCACGTGGAGGGTCTCCAGCCCGCCGTGGACGAGGCGATCGCCCAGGAGGCCTCCGAGAACGCGCTCGACGTCGCCGACGTCGTGGAGCTGCACTCCGCCGGTGCGGCCGGGTCCGGCCACGACCACGCGGAGGAGGAACACGACCACGCGGAGGACGAGCACGGTCACGCGGAGGACGAGCACGCCGAGGAGAGCCACGCCGAGGAGGAGGGGCACGACCACGGCGCGTACGATCCCCACTTCTGGCTGGACGTGGAGTTGATGGCACAGGTCGCCCAGGCACTCGGCGACCGGATGGCCGAGGTCCACCCCGAGGGCGCCGACCTCTACTCGCAGGGCGTGGAGGAGGTGACCGCGGAACTGGAGGCGATCGGCCAGGAGTACGAGGAGGGACTCTCCTCCTGCGAGCAGGACGAGGTGGTCGTCGGACACACCGCCTTCACCTACCTGACCGAGGCCTACGGCCTGGAGCAGATCGGGGTCAGCGGAGTGGACCCCGACTCCGAGCCCTCGCCCGCCCAGATCGCGGAGATCACCGACATCGTCCGTGAGCACGACATCAGCACCGTCTTCACCGAGCCGCTGATGCCCGCGGCGACCGCCGAGACCATCGCCGCCGAGACCGGGGCGCGGGTGGAGGTGCTCGACCCGCTGGAGGGCGTCACCGAGGACTCCCCCGGCGACGACTACCCGTCGATCATGCGGGGCAACCTGGAGGCGCTGACCACCGCGCTGTCCTGCTCCTGACGGAGGATCTCCCTCCCCGACACCGGGCCCCACCGGCTCCGGGCAGCCGCCCGGGACCGGTGGGGCCCTCTCGTGCGCACCCCCTCGGGTTACATGGCGCTTACATACCACCAAACCCTCGGACAAGTGGCGAGGGTCACGCTATGCTTGTGAATGTGTCGGTGCTGATGCACGTGCATCTGTCAGTGCATCAGCACGACCGTTCCCCTCAGAAATCCAAAGGAGCAGCATGAGCGCACACAACGGCATCCCCGCGACCCAGCTCACGGAGGCGGCTTGGCAGAAGGCCCGGCGCAGCAACTCGCAGGGCGCCTGCGTCGAGATGGCCCGTCTCAACGACGGTTCCATCGCCGTACGCAATTCCCGTTTCCCGACCGGACCGGCCCTGGTCTACACGCAGGAGGAGATTGACTGCCTGATCCTGGGTGCCAAGGACGGGGACTTCGACAACCTTCTCAGCTAGGTCTTCTCCTCCTACTGAGCACGTCGACGGCCTCGGGGCACGCGCAGGAGGGGCCACCGCACAACGGTGACCCCTCCTACCAGGACCGACCCGGATGCCACGCCCTCGTCCGGGTCGGCCAAGGCCGTACCCGCCCGCGCGGTCCCGTCCGCGAAAGCCCCCGAAAAACCGGAAAGGCCCGCCTCGGCGAGCCCCTCATGTCCCCGGCCGCGCCCGGGACCCCTCCCTCCGGCCAGGACCGCCCTCAGTGCCTGTCCGGGGCGTTCCTGTCCAGGTCCTCCAGCATCCCCTCAAGCAGACCCACCGTCTCGTCCGGCGTGGCCGCCGCGACGCTGAGCCGGGTCATGGCCTTGGTGTAGGCCTCCACCACGGGGCGGCGGTCGATGATCTCGCCGTCGGTGAGCTGCTCCAGGTAGACCATGTCCGCCAGCTCGAACTCCGAGTACCGCAGGAGCGTGAACGAGCCCGCCTCGGCGGCGTGCGCGCCCACCGCGAAGGGGACGATCTGGAGGGTGATGTTGTCGTACTCCTTGCTGAGCTGGATGAGCCACTCCAGCTGACCGCGCATGATCTCGCGACCCGCCTCGGGGCCGCCGATCGGTCTGCGCACCGCGGCCTCGTCCAGGATCACCCACATGCGCATGTTCTTGTCGGTGCGCAGGCGCCGCTGTCTCCTGAGTCTGGCGTCAACGCGCTGCTCGGTGACCTCGTCGGTCTCCACACCGCCGGAGATCACCGCACGCGCGTACTCCTCGGTCTGCAACAGCCCGGGGACGAACTGGGACTCGTAGATGCGGATGTGGTCGGCGGCCTCCTCGAAGCCGACGTAGCGGATGAACCACTTGTGCAGTGACTCCCCGTACTCCTTCCACCAACCGGGCTTGTTGGATTCGCGCGCGACTTCGAGGATTTCCTTGATCCTCTTGCGGTCGCTGACCCCGTACATCTTGAGGAGGTCCTCGATATCGCGCAGCTTGAAACCGACCCGACCGAGTTCCATACGGCTGATCTTCGACGCCGACGCCCGAATCTTGTTGCCGGCGTCCTCACGGCTGATACCGCGTGCTTCGCGAAGCTGCCGCAGCTCATGCCCGATCAGCATGCGGCGCACAGTGGGGCCGCTCCCCTGGCGCAATCGAGCGATATCCACGTTCGCCGCCTCTCCGTCATTCCTCACACAAGGGTATCCGGGCTCTCGGGATACCTTTGCCGTGCGGTCAAGACACTACATGTACACGATAGAACGATCGATAGAGCAGTGGTGCCTTCGGGTATCGCCTCAGCGGCCCTCCCAACACCTCCGGGGAGGACTCCGCCGCCGGGAGGGTTCCGGCGGGTCGTCCAGCGGGGAGCCCCGGGACTCACACGAATTGCGCCCAAACGAACTTTCCGCCGGGCGGCGTGGGAATCACACCCCACTCTCGCGCGAAAGCGCTCACCAGGGCAAGCCCCCGGCCGCCCTCCAGGTCGAGATCGGTTTCCCTTCTCTGGGGCAGCCGGTCCCCCCCGTCGCGAACCGCGCAGATGAATTCACTGCCGCTGCGCATCAGCGAGAGCTGAATACCCCCCTCGCTCTGCCCTGTCAAGGGCATGGGGCCGCCGTGCCGGAGCGCATTGGTGACCAATTCGGAAACGACCACCACGACATCGTTGGACAAGTACTGCATCTCCCATTCGTGGAGAAGCGCCTCGGAAATCTCACGCGCGGCCCCCACGGAGTGGGGGCGCGGCTCGAAGCTCCACGTGACGGCGTCGTGCCTGTCCCCGCAGACGGGGGTGTTCCAGCGGCGGGAACCGTGCGTCAGGACCTTGAGCCACCAGCCACCGGTCGGATCCGCCACCGCCTCCGCACACTCCATGACTTCCACTCCTCCCTGACGCACCATGGTGTGAGCGACAGTGACACAGCCGGGGTGCGTCGTGCCCGCGTGCGGGGCGGGCGCGTGCCGCTGCACGGTCCGAATGCACGTGCATCTTGGTCTTGCAGGCAATCGTAGGCCAAGCCCCCACGATGTGCAGGCAAACACGGAGACGACTTCGGCCAACCCGTAAAGCGGGTCGGCACATGACCGTCCACCCTCGGCTCTCCCCCGTGGTGAGAGCACCCCCAGGCACCTACCGACCGGTTGGCATGTGGATAGGATTTCCCCGCGCCCACCACATGAATTCTGGAGGTAACACCATGTCCCCAACGCCCCGTGTGGCCATCGTGACCGGTGCGGCCCGTGGGATCGGTGCGGCCACGGCTGAGCGCCTGGCACGTGAGGGCCGGGCCGTCGCCGTGCTGGACCTGAGGGAGTCCGACGCCCAGGAGGTCGTGGACCGCGTCACCGCCGCGGGCGGCACGGCCCTGGCCGTGGGCTGCGACGTGTCCGACCCCGACCAGGTGACCGCCGCCGTCGACACCGTCGCCGAGCGGCTCGGCCCGCCCGCGATCCTGGTGAACAACGCCGGTGTCCTGCGTGACAACCTGCTGTTCAAGATGTCGACGGAGGACTGGGACACCGTGATGAACGTGCACCTGCGGGGCGCGTTCCTGATGAGTAGGGCCGCCCAGGCGCACATGACCAAGAACGGCTGGGGCCGCATCGTCAACCTGTCCAGCTCCTCGGCGCTGGGCAACCGGGGCCAGGCCAACTACTCCGCGGCCAAGGCGGGTCTCCAGGGGTTCACCAAGACCCTGGCGATCGAGCTGGGCAAGTTCGGCGTGACCTGCAACGCGGTCGCGCCCGGGTTCATCGAGACCGCCATGACCCGGGCGACCGCCGAGCGCATCGGCGTCAAGTACGACGACATGAAGGCCTTCAAGGAGGCCGAGATCCCGGTACGCCGGGTGGGTGTCCCCGAGGACATCGCCAACGCGGTCGCCTTCCTCACCGGGGAGGACGCCGGGTTCGTGTCCGGCCAGGTCCTCTACGTCGCCGGCGGGCCGCTGGACTAGCGGTTGACCGGAAGGGTGCACCGGTCCTCCCCGTTCGCGGCGGGGTCTGGCCACTGCGGCCACACCGGTTAACGTATCCGGCCAGCCCGTCAGCGGTTGGCCGGAACCGTCTCCGGTGTGGCACCCGGTCTCCCCGTCCCTCCGGCCGCGCGCACCGTGGCCGGAGGGACGGCGTGGGCGGCGCGGGGCGGTCAGTGGGCGAGGACGTCGGAGGGGTCCTCCATCGCCTCGGTGACCGTGGACACCAGGTCCTCCACCAGGGTGACCCCCGCGACGTAGCCGGGGTTGCCGTCGGAGAGGACCGCGATGAGGTACTCGCGTTCGACCCCGGCCACGTAGCCCACGCTGTTGACGGTCCACAGGCCGCCGTTCCTCTCGCGTGGCACCCACCCGTTCTTGAGGCCGACGGTGTCGGCGGGGTCGGCGCTGGCGGAGACCCCCCAGACCTGTCCGGGAGCGACGGACTCCATCAGCCCGCGCACGTAGGCGCGGTCCTCCTCCGACAGCGGGCTCCCGTCGCAGTACAGGGCACGCAACAGCCGTACCTGGTCGGAGGCGGTGGTCGTGGTGGCGCCCCACACGCCCCGGGGATGCGGGTCGGTGCCGGTGAACCCCAGGGTTTCGGCACCCTCGCGAAAGCCCTCGGTGAACCCCATGCGCGCGTACAGGCCGTTGGTGACGTCGTTGTCGCTGTGGCGGATCATCACGGCGGCCTGGGCCCTCTCCGCCGCGGTGAGTTCGCGGCCCTCCTCCTCGGCACGCAGCAGCAGCATGGTGAGGATGGTCAGCTTGGCCGCGCTCGCCATGGGGAACCGCTGGTGCGCGTGGTAGCTGAAGGTGGCGCCGGTGCGCAGGTCCTGCACGGCGATCGCGAAGTCGGCCCGGTGCTCCTCGGAGAACGCCTCGATCCGCGTGGTGAGCTCCTCGCGCTGGGCCGTGGTGAGGCCCTCGCCGCCGGTGGCTGGCCCGGTACGGGGGGCGAAGGGCACCAGGGGGAAGGCCTCCTCGGAGAGCAGGGCACGGAGCAGCGCGGGCTCCGGCACGGAGGCCGGTCCCGCCGCGGCCGAGGTGGCACCGGGCAGGGCGAAGGCCATGACCACGGCCAGGAGGACCGCCACGATGGCCATGGACCGGGCTCGGATGTCGGCGGGGGGATGCCGGGGCACGCTATCACCGGTTCGCTGACAGGCTTCTCACAGAGGGGCTGTGCGGTAATTATCCCCCCATATGTCGCACATTCGGCTACTCGATACCCAATCGGTACCGAATTCCACCATTCTGTCCCTCTGGTCACACACGATCCGTGAGGGGGACCTCAGCGCCGGGTGTCCTCGTCGACGCCCCGGGCGATCAGGGCCTCTCCCGTCGCGTCGGCCATCCGCAGCAACTGGACGATGACCGGAACCACGAGCAGATGGGGACGGCCGGACAGGCCCCGCGCGCGGTAACCCTCGCGGGCCGCCCGCCACGCCGACGCGGCCATCGGGATGGAGCGGACGGTGAGGGCCAGGACCAGGGCGATCCGGTCGGGGTTGGCGCCCACGTGCCGGAGCGGCCGGGCCATGCGTTCGAAGAGGTCGAGCATCTCGCGTACGCGGGTGGTGAGCGTGACGAGGTTGGCGAACAGGACGAGCGCGGTCAGCTGCGCGCACAGGCGCAGGCCCGTCTGCCATTCGCCGAACAGGACCTGGAACAGGCCGATGGCCAGCAGGAACGGCCACAGCGCGCGCAGCGCCGACCAGGCCCGCCACGGGGACAGGCCCGCCACGGGATGGAGCACGAGTGCGGCGACCAGGGCGCCGACCGCGATCCGGGGGTCGGCCGCGATGATGAGGCCGACGCCGACCAGCAGCAACGCGAGGAGCTTGGCGGCGGCCGGAATCCGGTGCAGGAATCCCGTACCGGGGACGTAGAGGCCGACGGTGCTCATCGGTCGTCCATGAGCTTGGTGTAGTGGGACACGGCGTCGCGGGGGGCGCCGTCGAAGACCACTCGGCCCGCGTCCATGACCAGGACCCGGTCGAAGCCGTCGAGCAGGTCGAGGTCGTGCGTGAACAGGATGACCTGCTGGTCCAGGCCGTCGAGGGTGCGGTGCACCATGCGGGTGTTGCGCAGGTCCAGCAGGGTGGTGGGCTCGTCGCAGACCAGCACCTCGGGCTCGGTGACCAGTACCGACGCCAGGGCCAGGAGTTGCTTCTGCCCTCCGGAGAGCAGGTGTCCGGGGTGGTCGCGGTGGCCGTCGAGCCCGTAGCGGACCAGGGCCGCGTCGACCCGGCGCGCGGTCTCCTCGCGGCCGAGCCTGAGGGAGCGCAGGCCGATCTCCACGTCCTCGGCGACGGTCGGCATGATGATCTGGTTGGCGGCGTCGGAGAAGACGAAGCCGACCCTGCGTCTGATGTGTTTGGCGTGGCGCCGGGTGTCCCACTCCCCCAGCGTCACCCGGCCCTCGTCGGGGATGACGAGGCCGTTGAGGGTGCGGGCGAGCGTGGACTTGCCCGATCCGTTCGCCCCGATCACGCCGATGCGGTGTTCGGCGAGGTCGAGGGTGACGTCGCGCAGCACGGCGCGGTCGTCGAAGGAGTGGGAGACACCCTCCAGGCGCGGCATCAGGCGGCTCCGCGGCCGGTCGTGGTCTCGATGACCGGGTGACCCGCGGGCGGGATGGGGTAGGCGCGGTAGACCGTGCTGGCGATGATCGCGGTGACGACGGCCTTGACCAGGTCGCCCGGCAGGAAGGCCAGCATGGAGTAGGTGGTGGCCAGGACGCCGCTCCCGGTGACGACCGCCATCCAGGGGACGCCGATCGCGTAGATGACGAGGATGCCGCCGACGGTGTTGATGAGCAGGCCCTGCCAGAGGCGGTAACGGCCGTTCCGGACCATGAGGTCGGTGAGCAGGCCGATGACCAGCGCCGCGAAGGTCCAGCTGACGATGAACCCGGCCGACGGCCTGGCCAGGACGCCGACGCCGCCCATGCCGCCGGCGAAGAGCGGGAGCCCGGCCAGGCCGAGGACGAGGAAGGCGACGACGGCGAGGGTGCCGCGCTTCCAGCCCAGGAGGCTGGGGGCGAGCATGATGCCCAGGGTCTGGAGGGTGATCGGCACGGGAGAGAACGGCAGCGGGATGGCGACGGTGACGCTGAGCGCGGCGATGAGCCCGGCGAACACGGCGATGAGCGCGAGATCGCGGGCGGTCAGCCCCTTGTGGCGGAGCTCGTTCCTGGTCGTGGGCATGGGAGGTCCCCTCGGGGAGTCGACGGAGTTCCCGCCCATTGTCCGTTATGCCAGTGTCGGCCCGGGAGGTCGGGGCGCACAGTTCCCCGCGCACCGGTGTTGTAGGGGTTCGCCTGAGAGCCGGGTCACACGGCTGAAGGACGGTGTTCAGCCGTCGCCCTCCTCGACGGGCCCCTGGTAGACCAGACGTCCGGATCCGTCGGGACCGTAGCGCGCCCGGCCCCCGCCGGGGACGGCCAGGACCGCGCCCCGTTCCCGTAGGTGCCTGGCCTCGGTCGACCGGATCCGCACACCGTCCAGGGGACCGCCGATCAGCTCGGTACATCCCGCTCCGGCCCGCACGAGGAACCCCGCCGCGAACACACCGGCCGCCGTGCAGTACGCGACCACGGCGAAGGCGGTGTGCTCCGTCCAGGTCCACAGCATCATGAGCGCGGCCGCGGCCGCGAGGGCGGTGGACACCACACCGAGGTGGACGGCCGGGGGCCGCCGCCGCGCGTCGTCGTCGGGGGAGGTACCCACGGTCACGCACCCCCGACCCGGAACTGACCCGCCCCCGGTGCCGTTCGGCCGCCCCGGCCGCTGGGCTCGCGCACGAGATCAAAGACCTGCGTCCTCGCCATCGGGCCCTACTCCTTCGCGGCGCCCGCCGGAACCGCGCCCGGAGTCGCGGCGTGCGGGTGGTTCAGGTCGAACGCGGGACGCTCGGACCGGATGCGCGGCATGGAGACGAAGTTGTGTCGCGGCGGCGGGCAGGAGGTCGCCCACTCCAGCGAGCAGCCGTACCCCCACGGGTCGTCCACGGTAACCAGCGGAGCCTTCTTCGCGGTGACGTAGATGTTCCAGAAGAAGATCAGCGTGGAGGCCGCCAGCACGAACGAGGAGACCGAGGAGATCTGGTTCAGCCCGGTGAAGCCGTCCGTGGGCAGGTAGTCCGCGTAGCGGCGCGGGAAGCCCGCGGCACCCAGCCAGTGCTGGACCAGGAACGTGCCGTGGAAGCCCAGGAACAGCAGCCAGAAGTGGAACTTGCCCAGCTTCTCGTTGAGCATCCTGCCGGTGAACTTGGGCCACCAGAAGTAGAAGCCCGCAAACATGGCGAACACCACGGTGCCGAACACCACGTAGTGGAAGTGGGCCACCACGAAGTAGGAGTCGGTGACGTGGAAGTCGAGCGGCGGGGAGGCCAGCAGCACACCGGTCAGACCGCCGAAGAGGAAGGTCACCAGGAACCCGATGGCGAACAGCATCGGCGTATCGAAGGTGATCTGGCCCCGCCACATCGTGCCGATCCAGTTGAAGAACTTCACGCCGGTCGGCACCGCGATGAGGAAGCTCATGAAGGAGAAGAACGGCAGCAGGACCGCGCCCGTGGGGAACATGTGGTGCGCCCACACCGTCACCGACAGACCGGTGATGGCGATGGTCGCCGCCACCAGGCCCTTGTACCCGAAGATCGGCTTGCGGCTGAACACCGGCAGGATCTCGGTCGCGATACCGAAGAACGGCAGCGCGATGATGTAGACCTCGGGGTGGCCGAAGAACCAGAACAGGTGCTGCCACAGGATGGCGCCGCCGTGCTCGGGCGCGTAGACGTGGGTGCCGATCATGCGGTCGGCGCCCAGGGCGATCAGGGCCGCGGTCAGGACCGGGAACGCGATGAGCACCAGGACGCTGGTGAGGATGATGTTCCAGGTGAAGATCGGCATGCGGAACATCGTCATGCCGGGCGCGCGCATGCACAGGGCGGTGGTGATGAAGTTGACGCCGCCCAGGATCGTGCCCAGACCCGAGGCGACCAGACCCATGATCCACAGGTCGCCGCCCAGGCCCGGCGAGCGGACCGCGTCCGAGAGCGGCGTGTAGGCGAACCAGCCGAAGCCGGCCGCGCCGCCCGGGGTGAGGAACCCGCTGACGACGATCAGCCCACCGAACAGGAACAGGTAGTAGCTGAACAGGTTCATCCGCGGGAACGCCACGTCGGGCGCGCCGATCTGCAACGGCATGATGATGTTGCCGAAGCCGATGAACAGCGGGGTCGCGAAGAGCAGCAGCATGATCGTGCCGTGCATGGTGAACAGCTGGTTGAACTGCTCGTTGGAGACGATCTGCGTGCCCGGAGAGAACAGCTCCGACCGGATGAGCACCGCCATGACGCCGCCGATGACGAAGAAGGCGAACGCGGTGATGATGTACATGTACCCGATGATCTTGTGGTCGGTGGACGTCGCCCACGCGACGACCATCGACCCCTTTCGCTTGGAATTCTCCTGCACCGCTGACGTGTCTGTCACGATTTCCACTCCCCCGTGCGCACAACTCAGGGCCACCGGAGACCGGCAGCGACCACTTCACCGAACCCGTGTTGCCACGGATTCTCTCTCCGGCACCAGAAAAACACGTTAGCGCAGGACAGAGACCTCCCGCTCGAACACGGCACCCTATCCCGCTTTCGGGTGGAACACTTATTGAGCGTTTCTCTGCTTTTCTTCTCCCCACCATTCATGACGACCATGGGCGGCTATTTCAGCACGAATCCACCAATCCAGACAGAATGGAGGGTGCGTGCCGGAGGAAGACCGGGAGGGTGAGGGGAACGGCGGCGGGGCCGGAAACGCGCATGGCACCCTGCACGGCGTCCCGACGCAGACATGGACGGCCCCAGTGATCGGGAGGGTGCGGCCGAACAGGCCGGTAACGGTGGTCCCGGCTCAGGCGCGGCGGTGGCACACGGAGCCGAGGCTGCCGCCGAGGCCCAGGCCGCGCGGCTCCTGGGGTTGGACCCGTGCACTGACCAGCAGTAAGCAGTAGATCATGACGGTCGTGGCCGGAGACGGTGTTCCCGGCCACGGACGATCAGAGCCGGATTCCGGCGTCGTGTAGGAGGTCCTCGGGAAAGACGGGGACTCCGGTGCGGGCGGAGAGAATCAGGGACTCGCAGAGGGCGAGGGTGCGCGCCCCGTCCACGCCGTCGATCTCGGGGGTGCCCGTACCGGCGACGGCCTGGGCGAACTCGTGGACGGCGGACGCGGTCCCGCTGCGCGCGACGTCGTCCCTGGCGAAGAGCGGCCGAAGCGGTTGGTGTGCGGGGGCGGCCGCGTCAGTACCGCTTTCCGCCGTGTCCGTGTGGGCGGCGAGCACCTCGTCCGTGGTGGTGCGCACGCCGTCCCGGGCCCGGTGCCAACCGTCCCACACCTCCCACGCCCCGCTGAGGACGTGGCCGTCCTCCAGGACGATCCTCCTGCTTCCACCCGGCGACTCGTCGTCGCGGGACCGCAGGTTCATCTGCACGACCGCGCCGGACACACATCGAAGCAGCGCGAACAGGCCGTTGGCCCGTCGCGGGTCGCGTGAGTCCTCGTGCGGCGGGAAACCGGGGACGCAGTAGACGGATTCGACCTCTCCGAGAAGAAAACGGACGAGGTCCATCTCGTGGGCACCCATCTCGTGGGCGAGGTAGGCCCCGGCGATGTCGGGGTCGCCGTACCAGTCGGCGGCGTTGTGCCGTGTGTCGCGGCCCAGGGAACACACGATGTCGGTGGACATGGAGACGACGTCGCCCGACCGGTCCAGCAGACCGCGCAGGGCGCGGTTGGCGCCCACGCGCCGGTAGTTCTCCGCCACGGACAGCACGCGGCCGCCCCGCTCGGCGGCGCCGACCATCGCCGAGGCCTGTTCCAGGTTGAGGGCCAGCGGTTTCTCGACCAGGACGTGCTTTCCGGACCGCAGCGCCCGGACGCAGACCTCGTGGTGCGCCGCCGTGGGAAGCACGACGATGACGGAGTCGAGTCCCTCGTCGGCGAACAGGTCCTCGGCTCGCGCGGTGACCGAGGGACGCGGAAGGCCCGCCTGGGCGAAGAGGGCGGCGACGCGGTCCGCACGGGCGGTGTCCCTGTCGCAGAGGTGGGTGGCGCGCAGACGCGGTTCCAGGTGGTCGGTCGCGATGATCGCCCTGGCGTGGCGTTCCCCCATGCTCCCGCACCCGACGATCGCGACCGTGTGACCGTTTCCGGGGGCGTCTCGCTCGCCACGGCTCATCGTGCGTCCTCCTCCGGGTCGGCCGATCTCCTCGCGCCTTCGCGTCCGGACTCCGTCAGCGGGGACCGCACCGGCGAAGGCGCCCCTGCGAGGGTAGGTCCACCCACCCGACGCGGAAGCCGGGGCTCAGGGGCCGCCGGTTTCGAGCCGCTCGCCCGTGTGCAGGGTGGCGGCGTCGGCGGCGGCGCGCCCCGCCTCCCAGCCCCGCGCGTTGGACGCACCGCTGAGCCGGGTCGTCTCCAGTTCGGGGAAGACCTCGGACACCGCCTCCTCCACCTTCTCGACCCGTGACGCCAGCACCGGCAGCAGGTCCGTGCCCTCCTCGGCGTACTCCCGCACCGCCCTCTCCTCCTCGGAGTCCGCCGACCGGCTGAGCCGCTCGCCGATCCGCGTGGCGAAGGAGGCCAGGAAGGAACTGCGGAAGGAACGCGTCGTGGACCGCCCGTGCGCGTCACGGGTGGATCCGGCCCGCTGCATCGCCCTGGTGGCCTGGACCAACAGGGAGGTGAACAGCAACTCCACCATGTTGACCTCGTCGGGGAACCCCATCACCGTGCACATGCCCAACCTGTCGTGCCACACCGACCGGCAGTTGTTGGCCTGCGCCACGACGTTGAGCAGGGTCGCCTTGTGGTGCTCGTAGGGGGCGTCCACGGGCAGACGGCGCCCTCCGACCTCGGAGACGGTGCCCGTCTCCGCGACCAGCGCCGCGTGGTCGATGCTGTGGCGGGCCATCATCTGCTGGGCCCGGCTGGTGAGCGCCTCGGCCTCCTCCGGGAACTCGGTGGCCTCCGCCTTGGCGAGCAGACCGCGGATCCGTGCGAGCTTGGCCGGATCCGCCCCGGCCCCGTCCCCGGTCGGCGTGGTCCGGGCCGTCCCCGGTAGGGGCAGGAACACCTGGAGCGCGGGAAGGCCGTGCAGAAGGGCGAGCACGCGCAGGGCCGTCTCGACGCAGGTGTCGCGCCCGAGCCCGTGGCGTTGCGCGAACAGGTCCGCGTGGTCGGCGTCGGTTCCCCACCAGGGTTCTCCGAGCTCGCGGACCTGCCGCGCCCAGTCCTCGGCCACTCCGGCCGCCGCATGGCGCCGGTTCTCGGCGACCACGACGTCGGTGACCAGGGCCGCCGCGCGCCTGCCGTTCTCGCGGCGCGCCTCCCGGACCAGCTCGGCGGGCTGCCATCCCCGGTGCCAGGCGTGACCGACGGCGTCCTCGAGTACGGAGAACAGGGTCCGGTCCACCGTCCGCCGCCACGAGGGCGGTTCCTGGCCGGCCAGGATCGTGAGGGGCTCCGACTCCGCGCCGTGCCGACCGTGGTGGAGGGCGTGCACGGCCTGGTCGATCAGGGCGAGGACCAGTTCCCGGTCTCCTCCGGAATACTGCCCGAACCCCCGCGCGTCGCGGCGGCGCTGTTGCTCGCGTGCCTTCTTCTGCTTGGCTCGGCGTCGTTGCTGGTTGGCCCTGCCCACGTGCCGGTTCCCTTCCCACGGCGGTGTCCGTGTCCAGGATGGCAAAGTCGGGCCGTCGGCGCGGAGGGTTGTGGACAAGTGACGCACGGCCGCCGAACGCCGTCCCCGGCGTGCCGTCAGCCGTGTCCGCCTCGGCGGATGCGGTTGATGGGCACAGGCAGG
>NZ_ANAX01000086.1 GCF_000341065.1 Nocardiopsis halotolerans DSM 44410
TGGCCGGTGTCGGACGGGACGCCGGTGTCGGGGTCGATGAGCAGGGAGGCCAGCGAGTCGCCGTTCTGCGCGGCCACGACCAGGTGGTCGGGTTCGTCGCGGTGGCCCCGCACCACGGTGAAGTTGCGCGGCCACGCGCCCCCGGCCGGGGTGTTGGCCAGGTGCTCCAGGCGCGCGCCTCCGTCGCGGACGGCGAGGGTGGCGACGGAGTCGGCGCCCCGGTTGGACACGTACACGTGGCCGCCGTGCGCGAGGATCTCGGCGGGGAAGTTCTCTCCCGCCGCATTCTCCCCGGTGGCGTCGACCGCGTCGAGGTGCTCGCCCGTGCCGGTGTCGGCGTCCCAGCGCACGACGTGCACCCGCGAGTCCAGTTCACCCGCGACGTAGAGGTACTCCCCCGCCGCGGCCATGTGCCGGGGGCCGGTTCCCGGGGGCAGCGCCACGGTGCCGACCCGCTCGCCGCTACGGAGGACGCGCAGCTCGTCGGTGCCCAGGTCGACCACCAGGACGTGGTGGTCGTCGGGGGCGGCGGCGCTGTGCGCGTGCGGTCCCTCCTGACGGTCGGCGACCGGGCCGCTCCCGGTGTTGGCGGACTCCGCCGCTCCGGTACCGAACGTGCCGTCCTCCGCGAGGCCGTACACGGCCGCCACGCCGTTGGCGTAGTTGGTCACCACCAGCTCGGAGCCGCGCGCGAGCACGTGACAGGGGGAGCCGCCGCCGGTCGGGGCCTGGCCCAGTTCGGTGAGCGCCGCCTGACCGTCGACCCGGAATGCGGTGACGGTGCCCTCGGCGCGCTCGTTGACCGCGTACACCGTGGGCGGGTCCTCGCGGAAGGCCAGGAAGGACGGTCCGGGGGTGCGGGCGGCCACGCCGCCGTCGGCCATCTCGCCGGTCATGGGGTCGAACCAGACCCGGTAGACGCCCGCGCCCTCCCCAGGCGGGTCGGAGTCGGGGGTGTAGGTGCCCACCAGCAGGAGTCGCTTGCCGTCCACCGAGTCGCCCACCAGGATCCTCGTTTCCCTCACGCGTACGTAACCAGTGGTCTACACCACTGGGCGCATGCTACATGCCGGGGTGGGACCGGAACGGCCACAGGCCCCCGTTCGCGGTCCGCCGAGGGCGACGGGAGGCGCGGGGCGCCGCNCGGCAGGGGCCTACCTGCGGTTCGCCGCCTTCACGGCCTCGACGGCCTTCATGATGCGCTTGTCCGAGACCGGGTAGGCCGTGCGCAGCTCCTGCGCGAACAGGCTGATGCGGTACTCCTCCAGCATCCAGCGCAGCTCCGCCACGTCCGGGTCGGCAGCACGGCCCGGCCCCAGACCCCCGCGGAGCTTGGCCACGGCCTGGCGCATCTGCTCCACCTTGGCCATGTTCACCTGGTCGCGGCGCGGGTTCTCCGGCAGCTTGTCCAGGCGGTACTCCACCCCGCGCAGGTAACGGTGCACGTCGTCCAGGCGGCCCAGGCCGGTGCGGGTGACGAACCCGTCCCCGACCAGGTCGCCGAGCTGGCCCTGCACGTCGTTGAGCGAGGGGAGCACGGCCAGGGACGTGGTCCCCTTGACCTTCTTGGACACCTTGCGCCACAGCACCAGCACGCGGGCGGCCTTGTCGAGGATCTCGGCGAGGGTGTCACCGAGGTCGGCGCGCACCCGCTCGGAGAGCTTGTGGAAGTCCTCGCCGTTCCACACCGGGCCGCCCTCGCGGGCCAGCAGGTGGTCGACGGCGGCCGACTCGGCGTCGGCGAGCATCTTCCTGACGGAACCGTGCGGGTTGTCGGCCAGGGCGAGCTTGTCCGGGTTGTTCAGGCCCTTGCTCACCACGTGCGCCACGGACGGCACGGTGAGCAGCAGCAGGCGCCGGGTACCCGCCCACATGGCGGCGCGCTGCTCGGGCTGGGTGTCGAAGATGCGGATCGCGACGCTCTCGCCCTCGTCCACCAGCGCCGGGTAACCCTTGACCTTGGGTCCGAGCGCCTTGCGCTCCAGGGTCTGCTCCAGCGGACCGAAGTCCCAGGAGGTCAGCCCCTTCTTCTCCACGCCCTTGGCCTCGGCCGAGATGGCCTCGCGCAGGCGCGGCTTGAGCTTGGCGCGCAGCTGCTCCAGGTCCTTGGACTCGGCCAGGGTGCGGTTCCGGCCGTCCACCGCGCGGAAGGTGATGCGCAGGTGGTCGGGCACCCGGTCCAACTGGAAGTCGGCGGGGGAGATCCGCTCACCGGCCATCTGGGTGAGCTCGGCGGCCAGCGCGCCGGTCAGCCGCCCCTCGTAGGGGACCAGACCGGACAGCGCACGCGCGGCGTTGTCCGGGACGGGGACGAAGTTGCGGCGCAGCGGCTTGGGCAGGGACCGGATGAGCGCGGTGACCAGTTCGCCGCGCAGCCCCGGGATCTGCCAGTCGAAGCCCTCCGACTCCACCTGGTTGAGGAACTTCAGCGGGATGTGCGCGGTGACGCCGTCGGAGTCGCTGCCCGGCTCGAACTGGTAGGTGAGGGCGAACGTGAACGCGCCCTGGCGCCACACGTCGGGGTAGTCGTCCTCGCTGATCGCCCCCGTGCCCTCGTTGATGAGCTCCTCGCGGGTGAAGTCGAGCAGCTTGGGGTCGGTCCGGCGGGCCTTCTTCCACCAGGAGTCGAAGTGCGCCGCCGAGACCACCGAGTCCGGAACGCGCGCGTCGTAGAACCGGAACAGCGTCTCGTCGTCCACGACGATGTCGCGGCGGCGGGCGCGGTGTTCGAGGTCCTCCACCTCGTCCAGGAGCTTGCGGTTGTCGTGGAAGAAGTGGTGGCGGGTGTCCCAGTCGCCCTCGACCAGGGCACGGCGGATGAACAGCTCACGGGACAGCTCGGGGTCGATCCTCCCGTAGGAGACCTTGCGCTGCACGACGATGGGCACGCCGTAGAGGGTGACGCGTTCGAAGGCCATGACGGCGCCGCGCTTGCGCTCCCAGTGGGGTTCGCTGTAGTTGCGCTTGACGATGTCCCCGGCCAGCTCCTCGGCCCACTCCGGTTCGATCCTGGCCACCATGCGGCCCCAGAGCTTGGAGGTCTCCACCAGCTCGGCGGCCATCACGTAACGGGGCTGCTTCTTGAACAGCGCCGACCCCGGGAAGATCGCGAAGCGGGCGCCGCGACCGCCGAGGTACTCGTGTTTGTCGGGGTCCTTGAGGCCGACGTGCGACAGCAGTCCGGCCAGCAGCGACATGTGCACGCCGCGGGGGTCGGCGGCCTCCTCGCGCGGGTGCGGCACCTCCACGCCCATGGTGCGCAGGACCTGCCTGAGCTGGCCGTGGATGTCCTGCCACTCGCGTACGCGCAGGTAGTTCAGGTACTCCTCGCGGCACAGCCTGCGGAACTGGTTGCCGGACAGCTCCCGCTGCTTCTCGCGCAGGTGGTTCCACAGGTTGAGGTAGGCCAGGAAGTCCGACTCCTTGTCGGTGAACCTGGTGTGCGCCTGCTGGGCCTGCTGCTGCTTGTCGGCGGGGCGCTCGCGCGGGTCCTGGATGGACAGGGCCGCGGTGATGACCAGGACCTCGCCCAGGCAGTCGCGTTTCTCCGCCTCCAGGACCATCCGGCCCAGGCGGGGGTCGATGGGCAGTTGGGCCAGGCGGCGCCCGCTCGGGGTGAGTCTGCGCCTGTTACCCGAGGCGTCCGGGTGCAGGGCGCCAAGCTCGGTGAGCAGGTTGACGCCGTCCTTGATCTGGCGGTGGTCGGGGCCGTCCACGAACGGGAAGGCGGCGACGTCGCCCAGGCCCAGGGCGGCCATCTGGAGGATGACCGAGGCCAGGTTGGTGCGCAGGATCTCGGGGTCGGTGTACTCGGGGCGGGAGAGGAAGTCCTCCTCCGAGTACAGCCGGATACAGATGCCCTCCGAGACACGCCCGCAGCGGCCCTTGCGCTGGTTGGCGGAGGCCTGGGAGACGGCCTCGATGGGCAGGCGCTGCACCTTGGTGCGGTGGGAGTAGCGGGAGATGCGCGCGGTACCGGGGTCGATGACGTACTTGATGCCCGGGACGGTCAGGGAGGTCTCGGCGACGTTGGTGGCCAGGACGACGCGGCGCCCGCTGTGCGAGCTCCACACGCGTCTCTGCTCGGCCGTCGACAGGCGGGCGTAGAGCGGCAGGACCTCGGTGTTCGGGAGCTTCTTCTTCTCCAGGGCCTCGGCGGTGTCGCGGATCTCGCGTTCCCCGCTGAGGAAGACCAGGACGTCGCCGGGGGCCTCGCGGCCGAGCTCGTCGACGGCGTCGAGGATGGCCTGGGTCTGGTCGCGGTCGGTGCCGCCGCCCGGGTTCTTCTCCTCGGGGTCGAGGATCTCCTCGGAGATGGGCCGGTAGCGGACCTCGACCGGGTAGGTGCGGCCGGAGACCTCGACGATGGGGGCGTCGTCGAAGTGGCGGGAGAAACGCTCGGGGTCGATGGTGGCCGAGGTGATGACGACCTTGAGGTCGGGGCGCTTGGGCAGCAGCTGTTTGAGGTAGCCGAGCAGGAAGTCGATGTTGAGGCTGCGCTCGTGGGCCTCGTCGATGATGAGCGTGTCGTACTGGCGCAGCATGCGGTCGTGCTGGATCTCGGCGAGCAGGATGCCGTCGGTCATCAGCTTGACCAGGGTGCTGTCGCTGGAGGAGTCGGTGAAGCGGACCTTGTAGCCGACCGTCTCGCCCAGCGGGGTGCCGATCTCGTCGGCGATGCGCTCGGCCACCGTGCGGGCGGCCAGCCTCCGGGGCTGGGTGTGGCCGATGGTGCCCATGACGCCGCGGCCCAGCTCCATGCAGATCTTGGGCAGCTGGGTGGTCTTGCCCGAACCGGTCTCACCGGCGACGATGACGACCTGGTGGTCGCGGATGGCCTCGGCGATGTCGTCGCGGCGGGCGCTGACCGGCAGGGACTCGGGGTAGGTGAGCTCCGGCACGGCCTCGCGGCGCACGTCCACGCGCAGGGCTGCCTCGTCGATGTCCCGGGCGATCTGGGTGGTGACCGAGGCGCGGCGGCGCTCGTCACGGATCTTGGCCAGTCCGTCGATACGCCGACGGAGCCGGTGGCGGTCCGAGGGCATGAGGTCGCGCAGCCGGGAACGCAGGGTCTCCGCGGCGGGCGCGGGCGTGGTGGTGCTCATCAGTAGTCAAGGGTAGTCAGGGGCGGCAACAGGTTTTCGCCACGGGGACGCGCACACGGCGCGCGGGGGCGGACGTCGGGTGCCGCGGGGACGTACCGGTCAACGCCCGCCTGGACCGTTTTTGTTCCTGTTCCTCCGTCCCCGTGGTGCACCTGGAGCGGGCGCGGTGGACGGGCCCACGGGTCCACGGCCTTCTTCGGGTCGCCACGGCCTGTTCCGGGGCGGGAGCCGCCACGTCCTTCCGGAACCTCCCCACCGTGCGCGCCAGTCGACCAGTCAGCCCGGTGCGGGTCCGCGCGGTGGGGGCGCGGAGCGGAACGGGAGGTCTCCCCGCCCGCCGCGGAACGCGGTTCCTCGGCGGGCGGGGAGACCGTCGGCTCAGCCCCGGTTCAGGACTCGGCCGGTCAGGCGGCGCACCAGCGAGCGCCCCGTCCGTGCCCGCGTGAACCCGGCGACGGCCTCCTCCACGGCCGCGGCCGTGCTCTCGGCGTGCTGCTCCAACATGGTGAGGTGGTCGCCCGGGACCTCGGCCCTGCCGTGCTGACCGGGCCACTCCCACCTCGTCTCCAACACCTCGCCCGACGGGGTCCGGACGGGGTCCACCGGGCTGACCTGCGTGACCGGAACCGGGGGCGGACCGGGCCGCCAGTCGGCGAACAGCCCGAGGTAGCCGCCCATGGCGGTCAGCCGCGCCGTGTCGAGGAGCTCGAACTCACTGGCGCGCGCCATCACCGACTCCGTGACGATCGGCAGCGAGGCGGCGATGAGGGGCAGCACCCCCGACTCACCCGGGAGCGGCGTGTCCAGCAGCACCAGCCCCGCGGGCGCGCGCCCGCGGCGGTGCAGCTCCTCGGCGACGGCGTACGCCGCCCAACCGCCCGACGACCGCCCCACCAGCACGAACGGAGCTCCGTCCGCGGCCCGGAGCGCGGCGTCCGCCTGGCCGTTGACGAAGACCCCGAGGTCGGCGGGCAGCCGCTCCTCGGCGAGGAACCCCGGAGCGGGCAGGACGTGGACCCTCCGCCGTCCCCGCAGCCCCGCAGCGAACCGGGAGAACTCCTGTGCGCCCGAGGTCATGACCAGGGACGGGAAGCAGACCAGGGCCGGTTCCTCGGTGCCCTCGGACAGCCGTACCGGCTCGACCGGCCACGTGTCCTCCACGGTGGTCACCGCCCGGCCCCGGGACGCGGCCCGGACCATCGCGATCGCGTCCTCCGGCCGCCCGTCCGCGCACGTGTCACGGAACAGTGTGACCATCCCGTCCGTCGGCTGCTCGTGCCCGGCCGGCTTCGCCGGGACCCCGGCGGTGTCTCCGGCCTTCTCGCCGCCCATCCGCTCGTCCAGGTGGGCGGCCAGCAGCGCCGGGGTCCGGTGCTCGAACACCACGGGGGCGGGCAGACGCAGCCCGGTGACCTCGCGCAGGTGGTTGCGGAGCTCGACCAGCGTGAGGGAGTCGAACCCCGTCTCCAGGAAGTCCTGGTCCGACTCCATGCGGTGGCCCGAGGGGTGACCGAGGATCTCGGCGGCGCGCGTCCCGATCACCTCCTCCAGCAGGGCGCGGCGCTCGGCACCGGCACCGGCGGCCCGCAGACGCGTGCCCGTCCCGGGGCCGGTGTCGGCGTCCCGTTTCTCCCCCACCCGCACGAGCCCGCGCAGCAGGTGCGGGACGTCCTCGGGCGAGGCCGCGCGCGTCCGCAGACCGGCCAGGTCCATCGGGACGGGGAACAGCAGGGCCTGACCGGTGTCCGCGGCGGCGTCCATGAGCGCGCACCCCTCGTCGGCGCTGATGGCCTCCACGCCCCAGGTCCGGGCCATGCGGGAGGTCTCGACGTCGCCCAGGCGGGCGGTCGCCGCGCTCGTGTCGGCCCACCGGCCCCAGGCCAGGGACTGCGCGGGCAGCCCCAGGGAACGGCGGTGGTGGGCGAGGGCGTCCAGGAAGGAGTTGGCCGCCGCGTACCCCGCCTGACCCGCCGAGCCGAACACCCCGGCCCCCGAGGAGAACAGCACGAAGGCGTCCAGGTCGCGGTCGGCGGTGGCCAGGTGCAGGTTCCACGCGCCGTCGACCTTGGGGCGCAGGACCCGCTCCAGGGCCTCGGCGCCGAGCCGGGTGACGGTGGCGTCGTCGACCACGCCCGCGGAGTGGAACACGGCGGTGAGGGGGTGCTCGTCGGGCACCGTGTCCAGGAGCGCGCGTACCGCCTCGGGGTCGGCGACGTCACAGGCGGCGACGGTCACGTGTGCGCCCAGGGCGCCCAGTTCGGCCGCGAGTTCGGCGCTGCCGGGGGCGTCGGCGCCCCGGCGTCCGACCAGCAGCAGACGGGTGGCGCCGTGCCGGACGACCAGGTGGCGGGCGACGAGGGCGCCGATCGTGCCCGCGCCGCCGGTGACCAGGACGGTGCCTCCGGGGCGCAGCCGCGTGCTCATGTCCAGGACGAGCTTGCCGACGTTGCGCCCCTGTTGCATGAGGCGGAAGGCGTCGACCACCCGGTCCACGGGATACCGGGTGACCCGCATCCCGGGCACCTTCCCCGACTCCATGAGGGGCAGGACGGCGGCGAAGGCGCGGCGGATGCGTTCGGGGTCGTCGAAGGGCAGGGTGAACGGAAGGTAGCGGACACCGCCGTGGTCGGCCGCCACCCGCTCGGGGTCGCGGATCTCGTTGTGTCCCAGTTCGACGAAGCGGCCCGTGGGCGCCATCAGACGCAGGGAGGCGTCGATCGCCTCGCCGGTGAGGGAGTTGATGACGACGTCCACGGGCGGGGAGCTCGCACGGAAGCGCTCCTCGAAGTCGAGGCGGCGCGAGTGCGCCAAATGCTCCTCCCCGATCCCCTGTTCCCGCAGCAGGTCCCACTTCTCCGGGCTCGCGGTCGCCAGCACGTTGACGCCCATGTGTCGGGCCAGGTGCAGGGCCGCCTGGCCCACGCCCCCGGCCGCCGAGTGGATGAGCAGCGTCTCGCCGGGGCGGAGTCCGGCCTCCTCCAGGGCGAGGTGGACGGTCAGGTAGACGGCGGGCACGGAGGCCGCCGAGGCGTAGTCCCACTCCGGCGGGATCTGGGCCACGAGGCCGCGCCGGGTGACGGAGACCGGGCCGAACGCGCCGGGGAGGATGCCCATCACCCGGTCGCCCGGGGCGAGGTCGTCCACGTCCGGTCCGACCTCCAGGACCACGCCCGCGCCCTCGTTGCCGATGTTGCCGGGCCCCGCGTACATGCCCAGGGAGATCAGGACGTCGCGGAAGTTGATTCCGGCGGCGCGGACCGCGACGCGGATCTCGTCGGGCTCCAGGGGACGGCGCTGGTCGGGCTCGGGGACGGGGGCGAGTCCGTCGACCCTGCCCGGGTCGCGCGCGTCCAGCCGCCAGTCCGTGCGGCGCTGCGGCAGGGGGGGGGCGGGNGGACGTCGCGTTCCGGCCGGGCCACGGCCAGGCGGGGGGCGTACAGGCGGCCGTCGCGGACGGCCACACGCGGCTCCCCCGTCGCGACCGCGGCCGCGATGAGGGAGGTGTCGAGCCGGTCGGCGTCCAGGAGGAGGAAGCGCCCGGGGTTCTCGGTCTCCGCGGAGGCGAGGAGGCCCCACACGGCGGCCCCGGACAGGTCCACGGGCCTGGGCTCAGCGGTCCCGGCGGTGTCGACGGGCAGGCGTACCGCGCCGCTGGTGACGACGGCGATCCGGGTCTCGCCCAGGCGTTCGTCGTCCACCCACGCGCGCAGGAGGGCCAGGGCGCGGTGGAGTGCGGCGCGGACCTGCTTGGGCGCGTCGCCGTCACCGCCGCCCGCGGACACGATGAGGAGCTCCGGGACGGGCGCGCCCGCGTTCAGCGCGGCCTCCAAGGCGTCCGTGTCGGGGTGCCGTGTCACGCCCTCGGGGCCCTCGGCGCCGACGGCCGCCCACGTTTCGGGGCGGGACGCCCGTGCGCCGTTCCCGTCCGCGGGCACGGCCAGTTCCGTCCAGTCCTGCTGGAAGAGGGCGGGCGGCTCCGTGGTGACCGGGGCGTCGCGCACGGTCAGGCTGTCGATCGACAGGACCGGCGTGCCGTCGGTGTCCGTGTGGACCACAGACCACGTGTCGTGGCCGGTCCTGGTGACGCGGGTCCGCAACCGTGAGGGCGCGGAGGTCGAGTGGAGGCGGACGCCCCGCCAGGCGAACGGCATCGGGGAGCGCCGCTCACCGCTGCCTTCGAGGTGGTGCAGCAGCAGCGCGTGCAGCCCGGCGTCGGTCAGCGCGGGGTGGGGACCCGCCATGCCGGAGGCGTCGTTCGGCACGGTGTCGAGTTCGGCCTCGCCGACCACCCCGGCGTCGTCCTCCCAGGCCGCGCGCAGCCCCTGGAAGGCCGGTCCGTAGCCGTAGCCGAGCGCGGAGAAGCGCGCGTAGGCGCCCTCCACGGGCAGCGGCACCGCGTCCGCGCCGGGGTCGCCGACGGGGAGCGGACCCTCGCCCGTCTTCGGGGAGAGTTCCCCCTCGGCGTGCAGGGTCCACGTGTCCTCACCGGCGGGGAGCGACAGAACGCGCACGGCGCGGGCGCCGCCGTCGTCGGGGGCGCCGACCACGACCTGGATCCGGAGCCCCTCACCGCCCTCACCCCGCGGGATCTCCACCGGTGCCCGCAGCGTGAGGTCGGCGATCTCGGGGACCTCGCACTCGCGCCCCGCGTGGAGCAGGAGTTCCACCATGGCGGTGCCCGGGAGCAGGGCCCGGTCGTCGAGGGCGTGCTCGGTGAGCCAGGGGTGCCGCGCGGCGTCGAGCAGGCCGGTGAACACCGTCTGCCCGGTGTCGGCGACGGGGACGCGCGCGCCCAGGAGCGGGTGCCCGGCGTCCCGCACTCCCAGCGAGGAGGGGTCCGCGGAGGTCCGGGGGCTGGGCAGCCAGTAGCGGCGGAGCTGGAACGGGTACGTGGGAAGCTCCACGGGCGCCCGGCCGGTGCCGGTGCCCCCGATCACCCGTTCCCAGTCGACGACGATCCCATGGCAGTGGGCCTCGGCCAGGGCGGTCACGAACCGCGCGGACCCGTCCGCGTCCCGCCGCAGAGTGCCGATGACCGGACGCTCGTAGCCGACGGACTCCAGGGTCTCCTCCATCATCGGCGTCAGCACCTGGTGCGGCCCGACCTCGACGAACGCGCCGCTCCTGCGGGCGAGCCCGGCGATCACCGGGGCGATGACCACGGGGTGGCGCAGGTTCCGGTACCAGTACTCCGGGTCGAGCAGGGCGCCGTCCACCGGGACGAGGTCCGGCACGGACTCCGGCGACCACTCGGGGGTGGTCGCGACCGTGGAGTAGAACGGGATGTCGCCCGTACGCGGCCGGACCCCCGCCAGGTCGTCCAGAAGCCGGTCCCTGACCCGGTCGACGGGGAACGCGTGCGAGCAGTAGTCGACGCCGAAGTCCCGCGCCCGTACACCGTCGCGTTCGCAGGCGGCGACGAACTCCGTGACCGCGCCGCGGTCGCCCGACACGATCGTCGCGTCGGGGCCGTTCACCCCGGCCACGACGACCTGGCCCTTCCAGGGCGCGATGAGCTCCGCCAGGTGGTCGGGACCGACCCTGACCGCGGCCATACCGCCGTACCCGGCCAGGTCCTGGAAGACCCGGCTGCGGAGCGCGATGATCCGGGCGCCGTCCTCCAGCGACAGCGCGCCCGCCACGCACGCCGCGGCGACCTCGCCCTGGGAGTGCCCCACCACGGCGGCGGGCTCCACCCCGGCGGCGCGCCACAGCCGTGCCAGCGACACCATGACCGCCCACAGCGCCGGTTGCGCCACGTCCACGCGGGCGTCCGGGCCCGCCACCTCCGGGGCCCCGGGGTCGCCGCGCAGAGCCGCCTCCAGGGACCAGTCGGTGAACGGGGCCAGCGCCTCCCCGCACTCGGCCACCGCGTCCGCGAACACCCGCGACGAGGCGAGCAGGTCCCGGGCCATCCCGGGCCACTGTCCTCCGTGTCCCGGGAACACGAACACGGGCTGGACGGTCCGTCCGGTGCGGTCGGCCGTGCCGGTGGTGACGCCCTCGGCGCGCTGGTCGTCGGCCAGCGCGCGCAGGCCCTCCATGAGTTCCGTGTGGTCGGAGCCGACGACCGCGGCCCGGCGGGGGAATGCGGTCCGGGTGGTGGCGAGCGCCCGGGCGACCCCGGCCACGTCCGGGGCGTCGGCGCCCTCCAGGTGTGCGCGCAGGCGCGCGGCCTGCTCCGCCAGGGCCGGTCCGGTGCGCGCGGACAGGATCCACGGCCGCGGCCCCTCCACCAGGGGGCGGGGGCCGGCCTCCTCCCTCTCGGGGGCCCGTCCGGAGACCTGCTCGGCGGTCTCCTCCGGAACCTCCTCGGGGGCCTCCTCCACGATCACGTGCGCGTTGGTCCCGCTGACTCCGAACGAGGCGACCCCGGCCCGGCGCACCCGTTCGCCCCGCTCCCACCGGCGCGGCTCGGACAGCACCCGCAGGCGCCCCGACGACCAGTCCACGTGCGGTGTGGGGTCGTCGGCGTGCAGGGTCCGCGGCAGCATCCCGCGCTGGAGGGAGAGCACCATCTTCATGACGCCGGCCACCCCCGCGGCGGCCTGGGTGTGACCGATGTTGGACTTCAGCGACCCCAGGCCCACCGTTCCGGCGCCCTGCCCCGGTCGGAACACGTCCATCAGGGCCTGGGCCTCGATCGGGTCGCCCAGTTCGGTTCCCGTTCCGTGCGCCTCCACGGCGTCGATGTCCCCGGCGGACAGACCGGCGTCGGCCAGCGCCGCGCGCGCCACCCGCACCTGCGCCGGGCCGCTGGGGGCCGTCAGCCCGTTGGACGCGCCGTCCTGGTTGGTCGCGCTCCCCCGGATCACCGCCAGCACGCGGCGCCCGTGGCGGCGGGCGTCGGAGAGCCGTTCCAGGACCACCGCGCCCGCGCCCTCGGAGAACCCCGCGCCGTCCGCGTCCGCGCCGAAGGCCTTGCAGCGGCCGTCGGCGGCGAGTCCGCCCTGCCTGCCGAGCTCCGTGAACAGCGACGGCCCCGCCATCACCGTGGCGCCGCCCGCCAGCGCGAGGGAGCACTCTCCCCGGCGCAGGGCGCGGACGGCCAGGTGCACGGCCACCAGCGAGGAGGAGCAGGCCGTGTCCACCGTCAGCGCGGGCCCCTCCAGCCCCAGCGTGTAGGCCACCCTCCCGGAGGCGACGCTCGTGGCGGTCCCCGTCATCAGGTACCCCTCGGCCTCCTCCGGCATGGGGAGCGCGCCGGAGGTCGGCCCCCCGCCGTAGTCCCGGGCGCTGATCCCCGTGAACACCCCGGTCGGGCTGCCCGCGAGGGAGGAGGGGTCGATGCCCGCGCGTTCGATCGCCTCCCAGGACACGTGGAGCATGAGGCGCTGCTGCGGGTCCATGGCCGCCGCCTCACGCGGCGAGATCCCGAAGAACTCCGCGTCGAAGCCCGCCACGTCGTCCAGGAACCCGCCCCAGCGCCTCGACCCCAGCCGGTCCGCCAGGGCGTCCAGGTCCCATCCCCGGTCGGTGGGCGGGTCGCCGATCGCGTCCACGCCGTCCTCCAGCAGGCGCCACAGCGCCTCCGGGGAGTCCGCTCCCCCCGGCAGCCGGCATCCCATGCCCACGATCGCGATCGGCTCGGAGTCGCGTGAACGCAGGTCGTCCAGTTCGGCGCGCGTACGGCGCAGATCGGCGGTCACCCGTCTGAGGTAGTCGAGGAGCTGGGCGTCTTCCGTCATGGTGTTGCCTCACCGTTTCACGTTGTCCACGAGCCCGGGGCCAGGCGTGGAAGGGGGCGGGGGAGCGCGGAGGTGTGGGTCAGTCGCGCAGGGCGTCGTCGATGAACGCGAACAGCTCTTCCCTGCTCGCGGACTCCAGGTCCTGGTCCTGGGACTCCGCGTCGGAACCCCGTGGGGACAGCCGGTCGAGCAGTCCCCGCAGCCGCCGGGCGACGGCCTCGCGGTCCAGGTCGGTGCCCTCGTGCTCGGCCAGGGCCGCCTCGATGCCGTCGATCCGCGTCATCACGATCTGTTCGGTGTCGCCGAACAGCCGCTCCTCCAGGTGGTGGGCGAGCGCCGCGCACGTCGGATGGGAGAAGGCCAGCCCCGAGGGCAGCCGCAGCCCCGTGAGCGTGGAGAGCCGGTTGCGCAGTTCGACGGCGGCCACCGAGTCCATGCCCAGGTCCTTCAGGCCGCGGTCGACGTCGAGCACGTCACCGGAGGGATAGCCGAGGATGGCGGCCACGTGCTCGCACACGTGATCGGTGAGGGCCCTCCGGCGTTCGGCCCGACCGAGTCCGGACAGCCGTGCCTCCAGGCCGCCCGCGGCGGCGTCGCCGGGTCCGGCGGCCTCCGCGGTGCCGGCGAGGCCGAGGTCGCCGATGAGCGGACTCGGCCGGTTCGCGGTGAACGCGGTACGGAACCGCGGCCAGTCGACGTCGGCGATCGCGAGCGCGGTCAGGTCCCGGTCGAGTGCCTGACCGAACGCCGTGACGGCGTCCTCCGGGTCCATACCCGGCAGCCCGTGGCGGCTCAGGAGGGCGGCGACCGACTCGTCCTCGGCCATGCCCCCGCCCGACCAGGCGCCCCACGCCACCGACGTGGCGGGGAGCCCGAGGGCGCGGCGGTGGTGCGCGAACGCCTCGCAGAAGGCGTTGCCCGGCGCGTAGTTGCCCTGGCCGGTCACCCCGAACACGGCGGAGACCGACGAGAACAGCACGAACGCCGACAGGTCCAGATCCCGCGTGAGGTCGTGCAGGTGCACGGCTCCGTCGGCCTTGGCGCCCAGCGCGCGGACCACCTGGTCGGGGGTGAGCGCGTCGATCGCGCCGTCGTCCAGGGAGGCCGCCGTGTGCACGACCGCGCGGAGCGGGTGCTCCTCGGGGACGGCCTCCAGGACCTCGGCCAGCGCGGACCGGTCGGCGACGTCGCACGCGGCGAACGTCACCCGGGCGCCCGCCGCCCGCAGTTCGGCCTCCAGTTCCGCGGCCCCGGGCGCCGCCGCGCCGCGGCGGCTCACCAGGAGCAGGTGGTCGGCGCCGCGCCGGGCGAGCCAGCGCGCGGTGTGCGCGCCCAGCGCCCCGGTTCCGCCCGTGACCAGGACGGTTCCGGAGGGCTCCCAGCGGCGGACCGCCCGGACGCGGCTCAGCGGTGTCCGCGCGAGTCGGCGGGCGAGGACGCGTTCACCGCGGATCGCGAGCTGGTCCTCGCCTCCGGCGCGCTCGCCCGCCAGGACCGAGGCCAGCGCCTCCCCGGCCCCCGGGGTGTCCGTGGAGGGCAGGTCGACGAGCCCACCCCAGCGGTCGGTGTGCTCCTGGGCGGCGACCCGCCCGAAGCCCCACACGAGCGCCGACCGGGGGTCGGTCAGATCGGCCCCGGCCGTGACCGCTCCCCGCGTCACGCACCACAGGGGCGCGGAAACCCCGGCGTCCCCCAGGGCCTGCGTGAGCAGGACGGTGTGCCGGTGCCCTGCGGCGTCGGTGGGCCGGGGTGGGACGTCCTCCGCCCGGGCCCCGGTCAGCGCGGACACCGAGAGGACCCCGGTGATCCGCCGTGCGCCCTGGGCGGCCTTCCCGACGAGGTCCGCCATGGCGGCGCGGTCGACGTCGGGGGGCACGTCCACCGTCCGGACGCGGTGGCCCCGCGCGTCCAGTGCCGCGACACAGGCGGCGACGGCCGGATCCGTCGGACCGGAGCCGAACAGCAGCCAGGTCCCGGGGGACGCGGGCCGTCGTTCGCCCGCCGCGACGGGGACCCACTCCTCCCCGTAGGACCAGTCGTCCCCGGGAACGGTCTGCCCGCGGGCGTCGGCGGCGGACGGGGCGGCGCCGACGGCGGACCCGTCGCCTCCGCCCAGGCGCCAGAAGCGCTGGTGCCGGAAGGCGTAGGTGGGCAGGTCGACGACACCGCGCCGACCGCCGTACACCCGCTCCCAGTCGGGGGTGACGCCGTGCGCGTGGGCCTCGGCCAGGGAGGTCATGAACCGGCGCGTGCCGCCCTCCCCCCGGCGGAGCGTGCCCAGGACCACGGTGTCCCGCGCCGCCGCGTCCTCGGCGGTCTCCTGAAGTGCGGTGGAGAGCACGGGATGCGGTCCGACCTCGACGAACACGTCGTACCCGTCGTGGAGGAGTGCGCGGGTCGCCCCTTCGAACCCGACCGTGCTGGAGAGGTTGCGATACCAGTACGCGGCGTCCGTCTCCGCGGATTCCAGCCGGCCGCCCGTGAGGGTGGAGTACATGGGGATGTCGGGCCGTCTCGGGGCGATGCCCTCCAACGACGTCGTGACGCGCTCGCGCAGGCGCTCCACGTGGGGCGTGTGCGACGCGTAGTCCACGGCGACCATCCGCGCGTGGACGCCCTCGGCCTCGTACCGCGCGACCAGGTCGCGCACGGCCTCGGCCGCGCCCGCCACGACCGTGGCCGCCGGGCTGTTGACGACCGCCACGTGGACGTCCCCGCCCAGCGCGGCGAGGCGTTCGCGGACCCGGGACGCGGGTTGGGCGACCGAGGCCATCGCCCCGGTGCCCGACAGCTCCAGGACGGCCCGGCTGCGCAGCGCCACGACCTTCGCGGCGTCCTCCAGGGACAGCGCCCCGGCCACGCAGGCGGCGGCGATCTCGCCCTGGGAGTGGCCGACGACGGCCTCGGGGCGCACACCGTGGGCACGCCACAGTTCGGCCAGGGAGACCATCACGGCCCACAGCACCGGCTGGACCACGTCCACGCGCTCCAGCGCCGCCGGATCCCCCTCCCTCAGCACGGTGGTCGGCGACCAGTCCACGTACGGGGCCAGCGCCCTCTCGCACTCGGCCATCCGCCGGGCGAAGACCGGTGAGGCGTCCAGCAGCTCCACCGCCATGCCCTCCCACTGGCCGCCCTGGCCGGGGAAGACGAACACGGGTCGACGGTCGCCCCGGGCCACGCCGAGCACCGCGTCGGTGCTGGGTCGCCCCTCGGCCAGGGCGTCCAGGGCGTCCAGGTACCCCTCCCGGCCGTCGGCGACGACGACGGCCCGGTGTTCCAGCGCGGAGCGGGTGGTGGCCAGCGACCAGCCGACGTCCGCGGGGTCGACCTCCGGCCGGTCCCGCAGGTGGTCGCGCAGCCGTGCCGCCTGTCCGCGCAGGGCCGCCCCGTCACGCGCCGAGAGCGCCCAGGGCGGGGGCCCGGCCGGGCGGCCGGAGCCCGGCGCCTCCCCGGAGACGTCCCGGGGTTCCTCCTCGGGCGCCTGTTCGACGATGACGTGGGCGTTGGTCCCGCTCATCCCGAACGAGGACACGGCGGCCCGCCGGGGACGGT
>NZ_ANAX01000087.1 GCF_000341065.1 Nocardiopsis halotolerans DSM 44410
CGCGGCCAGGGACGCTCCTCCGTGAGCAGTCTGACCGCCCCCGACGACCAGTCCACGTGCGGTGTGGGGTCGTCGGCGTGCAGGGTCCGCGGCAGCACCCCGCCCCGGAGGGACAGCACCAGTTTGATCAGACCCGCGACCCCGGCCGCGGCCTGGGTGTGGCCCAGGTTGGACTTGAGCGAGCCCAGCCACAGCGGCTGGGG
>NZ_ANAX01000088.1 GCF_000341065.1 Nocardiopsis halotolerans DSM 44410
CAGCGCCTGCGCCTCGATGGGGTCGCCCAGCGTGGTGCCGGTGCCGTGGGCCTCCACCACGTCGACGTCGCCCGGTTCCAGACCGGCGTCGGCCAGGGCCCTGCGGATGACCCTCGACTGGGAGGGGCCGTTGGGCGCGGTGAGGCCGTTGGAGGCCCCGTCCTGGTTGACCGCGCCGCCCCGGATGAGCGCCAGGACGCGGTGGCCGTTGCGGCGGGCGTCGGACAGGCGTTCCAGGACGACCATGCCCACGCCCTCGGCGAAGCCGGCTCCGTCGGCGCCCGCTCCGAACGCCTTGCACCGGCCGTCCGGCGCCAGCCCCCTGAGGTGGGTGAACTCCGTGAGCGGCCCCGGGGAGGACATGACCGTCGCCCCGCCCGCCAGCGCGAGCGAGCACTCCCCCGCGCGCAGGGCCCCCACGGCCAGGTGCACGGCCACGAGCGACGAGGAGCAGGCGGTGTCCAGCGTGATCGCGGGACCGGTGAGCCCCAGGGTGTAGGACAGGCGGCCGGAGGCGACGCTGAGCGCCGTCCCGGTCATCGCCAACCCGTCCTCCGGCGCGTCGGACAGCCGGGGGCCGTACTCGGGGGTGAGCGTGCCGACGTAGACACCGGTGTCCGACCCCGCGAGCGAGGACGGCGCGATCCCGGAGCGCTCCAGGGACTCCCACGTCACCTCCAGCAGCAGGCGCTGCTGCGGGTCCATGGCCTCGGCCTCGCGGGGGGAGATACCGAAGAGGCCGGGGTCGAAGTCGCCCGGGGCGTGGAGGAAGGAGCCCCGGGACATCGCGGAGCGGGGCTCACCTCCTCCCTCGCCGAGGAGTGACGGGAGGTCCCAGCCGCGGTCGTCGGGCAGCGGCCCCACGGTCTCGCGGCCGTCCGCGAGCAGGTCCCACAGGTCCTCGGGCGAGTCGACGCCACCGGGCATGCGGCAGCCCATCCCCACCACGGCGATCGGCTCCCGGGACGCGGCGGAGGCGGCCTGGCCGAGCTCCTCCTTGAGTCGGGCGTTCTCCTTCAGCGCGGACCTGAGCGCCGCGACCAGTCGTTGGTCATCGGTAGTCATCTGCCGTCTCCTGTCCACTGGGGGATGTGTGGGCCTCGCCCTGGAGCGCGAGGTTCACGAGGTCCTCGATCCCCATCGCGTCGATGCTGCTGTCCTGGGCCCCGGCGTCGTCGGCGGGTGTGTCGGTGTCGGTGGACCGTTCCGGGGAGTCCTCCGATCGGTCGGGGACCAGCAGGTCCGTCAGCAGGTGCGCGAGTGCGCGCGGGGTCGGGTGGTCGAAGACGGCGGTGGCCGGAACGCGGACGCCGGTCTCGGCGCTGAGCCGGTTGCGCAGCTCCAACCCGGTGAGCGAGTCCAGGCCCAGGTCGTTGAAGGGGCGGTCGGGGTCCACCCGGGAGGGACCGGCGTCGGGGCCGTGGCCCAGGACCACGGCGGTGTGCGTGCGGACCTCGGTGAGCAGGGCGCGGTCCAGGTCGGTCCCGGACAGCGCGGTGAACCGCTCCGCCGCGCCGTTCGTCCGTACTCCGCCTTCCGGGGCGCCCGGGGTCCCCGGGGTACCCGGCGCGGTCGCCCCCGCCAGCCCCCGCAGGACGCCGGTGCCGGTGTCGGCGGCGTCGAACAGGGCGGGAACGCCGTTGGCCATGTCCCACAGCAGGGCGGTGTCCAGGTGTTTGAGGGCCTCCCCGGCGGGCATCGGGAGCAGGCCGCCCCGGCTGAGGACACCGAGGTCGGTCCCGTCCAGGTGGCCGGTCATACCGCTGGCACCGGCCCACAGGCCCCACGCCAGCGAGGTGGCGGGAAGTCCCCGTTCGCGGCGGTGGTGGGCCAGGACGTCGCAGAACGCGTTGGCCGCGGCGTAGTTGGCCTGCCCCGCGTTACCCAGGATCGCGGCGACCGAGGAGAACAGCACGAACGCTCCCAGGTCCGCCTCCGAGGTCAGCTCGTGCAGGTTCCACGCGGCGTCGACCTTGGGCCGCAGCACCCTGTCGATCCGCTCCTCGGTGAGCGAGGTGACGGTGGCGTCGTCGAGCACACCGGCGGTGTGCACGACCGCGCCGAGGGGTCGGTCCGCGGGGATCGCGTCGATGACCTCCGCCAGGGCGTTCCTGTCGGCGGCGTCGCAGGCGACCACCTCCACCCGGGCGCCGAGGGCCTCCAGCTCGGCGGTGCGCGCGTCCTGGCCCTCCGTGTCCGGGCCGCGCCGACTGGTGAGCAGCAGGTGGCGCACCCCGTAGCCGGTGACCAGGTGGCGTGCAGTCCGGTGTCCCAGGGTGCCCGTGCCGCCCGTGATCAGCGTCGTGCCCTCCTGGGGGAAGGGCGCCGGAACGGTCAGGACGAGTTTGCCGACGTTCTCGCCGCGCTGGAGGGACCGGAGGGCGGTCCCGGCCTCGCGGAGGTCGTGGACGGTGGTCGGCGGGGGTGTGAGGACACCTGCGGCGAACAGCTCCATGACGCGCCCCAGCATCTGGCCGATCCGCTCGGGGTCCACGTCCGTCAGCTTGAACGCCTCGTATCCGCGTCCGGGGAAGGACGAGGCGATCTCGTCCTCGGAGCGGACGTCGGTCAGCCCCATCTCCACGAGGCGGCCGCCTGGACCGTCGCCGTCCTGGGGTGAGCGCAGCAGCCGCAGGGAGGCGTCCACGAACTCGCCGCTGAGCGAGTTGAGGACCACGTCCATCCCGCGCCCGCCGTTGGCCTCGCGCAGGCGGTGCTCGAACTCCAGGTCGCGGGAGGAGGACAGCCGTTCCTCGTCGAGCCCGTACTCGGCCAACCCGGCCCACTTGTGCGGACTCGCCGTACCGAACACGCGCGCGCCCATGTACTGGGCGAGCTGGACGGCCGCCGTTCCCACGCCGCCCGCGGCCGCGTGCACCAGGACGCTCTCCCCCGGACGCACCGCGGCCAGGTCCACCAGGCCGTAGTAGGCGGTCAGGAAGACGACGGGCACGGCAGCGGCCTGTTCGAAGGACCAGTCATCCGGGATTCGGACGAGCTTGCGGCCGTCGGCGACCGCGATCGGCCCGAACGCGCCGCCGAACATGCCCGCCACCCGGTCGCCCGAGGCCAGGTCCGTCACCTCGGCACCGGTCTCCAGGACGATCCCGGAGCCCTCGAAACCGATCTCACCGCCCCCGTCCGCGAGGTCGAGCGCGACCACCACGTCCTTGAAGTTCACCCCGGCGGCGCGGACGGCGACGCGGACCTCGCGGGGTCCGAGTTCCCTCCCGGCCTCCGGCGCGGGCAGCATCTCCAGGTTCTCCAGGGAGCCGGGGCTGCGAGTGTCCAGCCGCCACGGCACCCCGGGTGGCGTGAACTCCTGATCGTCCCCCGCCTCGGTCAGGCGGGGCACCAGGACCCTGCCCGAGCGCAGCGCCACCTGCGGTTCGTCGAGCTCGACGGCCGCGGTCAGCACGCGGTGGGAGTCCTCCGACCCGTCGGAGTCCACGAGCACGAGACGACCGGGGTGCTCCCGCTGCGCGGCGCGCAGCAGGCCCCACGCCGGGGCCGCCGCCAGTCCGGAGAGCTTGCTCCCCGCGTCGGTGGGCACGGCCTGCCAGGTCATCACGACCAGCCGGGCGTGCGCGAACCGTTCGTCGGTCAGCCAGGCGCGGACGGCGTCCAACGCCGCGTCGAGTCCCGCGCGGACCGCCTCCGGGAGCGGGGTCTCCTCCGCGTAGACCGCGGTGGCGGGCAGTTCGGTGTAGACCGTCGGCGGCACGGGGGTGTCCGGGCCGAGGGAGGCGAGGTCGGGCAGGTCGGTGGGAAGGTCCTGGGCGAAGTCGGGGACCTGCGCCTCCTCCCACACGAGCTCGTACAGCCCGGGCAGCTCCCCGGGGTTCCGTTCGGGCAGGGCCTCCCCGTCCAGGGGCCGCAGCACCAGCTCGTCCACGGAAACGACGGGGGCGCCGTGCTCGTCCGTGGCCAGGATCCGGTGGCGGCCGGTCCCCAGTTCGGTGATCCGCGCCCGCAGGGTCCGGGGCGCCCCGCCGTCGCCGGAGGGCGTGACGCGCACGCCCGTCCAGGCGAAGGGCACCAGGAGCTGGCGACGGTCCGCGCCGTGCGCGAGCGCCGCGTGCAGTACGGCGTCCAGCAGGGCCGGGTGGGGGCCGTGGAAGGAGCCGTCGGCGGGCGTCCCCTCGGGGAGCCCGACCTCCGCCAGGAGCTCCCCGTCGCGCCGCCAGACCGAGCGCAGTCCCCGGAAGGCCGGGCCGTAGGTGTAGCCGCGCGCGTCCAACAGGGCGTAGTCGGCCGCCGTGTCGACGGGTTCGGCGTCCTCGGGAGGCCAGGGCGGTGCCTCCTCCCCCGGGGCGGGGACGTCCGGGGCACCGGGTTCGAGGGTTCCCGACGCGTGTCGGGTCCACGCCGCGCCGTCGTCGCCCTCGGGCCGGGAGTGGAGGTGCACCTCACGGCGGCCGTCGCCGTCGGGGGGAGCCACGCTGACCTGGAGCAGCACACCCCGGTCACCGGTCAGTACCAGTGGTGCCTCCAGGACCAGGTCGCCCACCGTCGTCCCCTCACCGCGTGCGGCGGCGCGGGTGACCAGCTCCACCATGGCGGTCCCGGGAAGGACGACCCGGCCCAGCAGGCCGTGATCGCGTACCCACGGGTGGTCGGCCGCGCTGATCCGGCCGCTGAACACGGTCCGCCCGTCGGCGAGGGCCAGCCCCTCGTTGAGCAGCGGTTCGGCTGCGGGCTCGGGGGCGGGGGCGTGGGACACCGACTCCACCCAGTGGCGGCGGCGCTGGAAGGGGATCTCGGGGACGACGACGGGGGCGCCCTCGTCCGCCACACCTTCCAGGACCACGTGCGCGTTCGTGCCGCTGATCCCGAAGGAGGAGACCGCCGCGCGGCGGGGGGGGCCGGNGGAGCAGCCGTACGCCGCCGTCCGACCAGTCCACCCGGTCCGTGGGCTCCTCCGCGTGCAGCGTCCTGGGCAGCCACCCGTTGCGCAGCGCCTCCACGGTCTTGATCACCCCGGCCACGCCGGCGGCGGCCTGGGCGTGGCCGATGTTGGACTTGAGCGAGCCCAGCCGCAGCTCCTCGTCCTCCCGGCGCGCCTGCCCGTAGACCGAGATCAGCGCCCGTGCCTCGATCGGGTCGCCCAGCCGGGTCCCGGTGCCGTGCGCCTCGACCATGTCCACCTGCTGCGGGGTGAGCCGCGCCGACTCCAGGGTCTGCCGGATCACCCGTTCCTGGGCCTCGCGGTTGGGCGCGGTCAGGCCGTTGCTCGCGCCGTCGGAGTTGACCGCGCTCCCCTTCACCAGCGCCAGCACGGGCCGACCCGCGCGGCGGGCCTGGGAGGCGCGCTCCAGCAGGAGGACGCCCGCGCCCTCCGACCATGCGGTCCCGTCCGCCCCGGCGCCGAAGGCACGGCAGCGCCCGTCCGGCGACAGGCCGCGCTGGGCCGAGAACTCCAGGAACATGCCGGGGTTGGCCATCACCGTGGCGCCGCCCGCCAGCGCCATCGCGCACTCACCGCGCCGGATGGCGCCCACGGCCTGGTGCAGCGCCACCAGGGATGACGAGCAGGCGGTGTCGATGGTCAGCGCGGGGCCGCGCAGGCCGAACACGTAGGCGATCCGCCCCGAGGCCACGCTCAGGGTGCTGCCGGTCAGCCGGTAACCNGTCGGCGAGGCGGGGCCCGTAGTCGGTGGGCATGGCGCCCACGAACACCCCGACCTGCTGGTCCCGCATGTCCGCCGGGTCCAGTCCGGCCCGGTGGAAGACCTCCCAGGACGTCTCCAGCAGCAGTCGCTGCTGGGGGTCCATCGCGTCGGCCTCACGGGGGCTGATCCCGAAGAAGTCGGCGTCGAACATGTCGGCGTCGTACAGGAACCCGCCCGAGCGCGTGTACGTGCGACCCGGGGTCCCGGGCTCGGGGTCGTAGAGGCCGTCCAGGTCCCAGCCCCGGTTGTCGGGGAAGGCGCCGATCGCGTCGACGCCGTCCGCGACCAGCCGCCACAGCTTCTCGGGCGAGTCGACACCGCCCGGGAGGCGGCACGCCATCGCGGTGATGGCGATCGGATCGTCCTCGGGGACCGGTGCCGTGGCGGCGGGAACCGCCGGGGCGACGGGTGCGGGAACGGCGGCCGGAGCGGACGGTGGCGCGGCGTCCCCGGGCGCCTCCCCGCCCAGCTCCCCGATGAGGAACTCCGCGAGCGCGGAGGGGGTGGGCAGGTCGAACAGGACGGTGTCCTCCAGGTGGACGCCGGTCTCCTCCTCCACCAGGTCCGCGAGTTCGAGCAGCATGATCGAGTCGAAGCCCAGGTCGCGGAAGGCCCTCCGCTCGTCGGCCTCGGGCAGGGAGTCCTGTTCCAGGACCCGGGCGCTCAGGGAGGAGACCAGTTCCCGGATGCCGCTCCCCGCCGCGGTGGTCGGCGCGTCCGCGGGGGACGCGGACACGGGGACGGGTGCGGGTGGGGCGACCGGCCCGGTCTCGGGCCAGAAGCGCGTGCGCTGGAACGCGTACGTCGGCAGGTCGATCCGGCGTGCGTTCGTGTGTCGGAACAGGGCGCCCCAGTCCACCCCCACCCCGGCGGTGAACGCCTGGGCCGCCGCCGTGAGCAGCTGTGCCTGGTCGCCCCGGTCGCGGTGGAGCGTCTCCAGGACCGTGCCCCTGGTTCCGGACTCCTCCAGCGTGCGCTCGATCCCGAAGGACAGCACGGGGTGCGGGCCGACCTCGACGAAGGTCGTGTGCCCTGCGGCGACGGCCGCCTCCGTCGCCTCGGCGAAGCGCACCGTACTGCTCAGGTTCCGGTACCAGTACCCGGCGTCCAGGAGCGCGTCGTCCTCACCCAGCCGCCCTCCGGTCAGTGTCGAGAAGAACGGCACCCGTGGAGCGTGCGGCCTGATCCCGGCCAACCGGTCGAGGAGCACTCCGTGGATGCGTTCGACGTGCGCGGAGTGGGAAGCGTAGTCCACGTCGATCAGAGCGCCGTGGACCCCGTTGTCGAGGCAGTGCTCCACGGCGCGGCGCACCGCCTCGACGCCGCCGGAGACCACCACCGAGTCCGGGCCGTTGACGGCCGCCAGGTACAGGTCCTCCGTGCCCGCGAGGTACTCCTCCGCCCTCGTCCGGGTCAGGCCGAGCGAGGCCATGCTCCCGGACCCCGCCAGGGCGGTCAGCGCCTGGCTGCGCAACGCCACCACCCGGGCGGCGTCCTCCAGGGACAGCGCCCCCGCCACGCACGCGGCGGCTATCTCGCCCTGGGAGTGGCCGATCACGGCGGCGGGCCGCACGCCCAGCTCGGACCACACTCCGGCCAGGGAGACCATCACGGCCCACAGGACCGGCTGGACCACGTCCACGCGGGCGCCGGGCCCGGTGAAGGGGAGCGCCCCGGGTTCGCCCCGCAGCACCTGGACCAGTGACCAGTCCACGTGGGGGTCCAGGGCCCGCTCGCACTCCAGCAACCGCTTGGTGAACACCTGGGCCAGGGGCCCCGACCCGTCCAGGAGGTCACGGGCCATGCCCGCCCACTGGCCACCCTGGCCGGGGAAGACCAGGACCGGTTCGGCCCGCTCGCGGCCGTCCTCGGGCGCGGTCGAGGGGCGTACCGACTCCAGCTCCCGGGCGCCGCTGCCACCGGACGCGAGGATCACCGCGCGGTGCTCGAACACCGTGCGGGTGGTGGCCAGGGACAGTCCCACGTCCTCCGCGCGCAGCCCCGGACGCGCGGAGACGAAGGTGTGCAGGGACGCGGCCTGCGCGCGCAGCGCCGCCGCCGAGCGTGCGGAGAGCACCCAGGGCACGGGGTCGAGCTCCCCCTCGGCCACGGTGGGCTCGGTCTTCTCGGCGGGTTGGGGAGGCGGCGGGCCGAGCACCAGGTGGCAGTTGGTCCCGCCCATCCCGAAGGAGGAGACGCCCGCCAGCGGGGTGTCCGCGGGCCAGGGTTCGCGCCTGGTCTGCGGGGACAGCCGCAACCGCTCCAGGTCGATGTCGGGGTTGGGCTGCTCGAAGTTGCGGGTCGGCGGAAGCTGTCCGTGGGAGAGGCTCAGCACCGCCTTGACGAGTCCGGCGACGCCCGCCGCGCCCTCCAGGTGTCCGATGTTGGACTTGACCGACCCCACCCGCAGGGGCTCCTCGCGCCCGGACGCGAACACCGTGCCCAGCGCCGCGGCCTCGACCGGGTCACCGGCGGGGGTACCCGTGCCGTGCAGCTCGACGTAGCCCACCTGCGCCGGGTTGGCGCCCGCCTGACGGTAGGCGGTCCACAGGACCTCCTCCTGGCCCTCGACGTCGGGACGCGCGAGGTAGGACGTCCGCCCCGAGTTGTTCACGGCGCCGCCGCGCAGGACCGCGTGGATCCGGTCGCCGTCGGCCAGCGCGCGGTCCAGGGGCTTGAGCACGACCACGGCCCCGCCCTCGCCCCGCACGTAGCCGTTGGCGCGGGCGTCGAAGGTGTAGCAGTGGGCGTCCGGTGAGAGGCCGCCGAACCTGGCGACGTTCTCGGTGCTCTCCGGGGTGAGGATGAGGTTGACCCCGCCCGCGAGCGCGAGTCCGCACTCGCCCCGGCGCAGGCTCTCCATGGCCACGTACACGCTGACCAGGGACGAGGACTGGCCGCTGTCCACGGTCATGCTGGGACCGGACAGCCCCAGGGTGTAGGAGACCCGGTTGGCGATCATGCCGCGCTGGGTGCCGGTCAGCGTGTGGTGGGTGATGGCGCCCTGACCACCGCGCTGCTGAACGGTGGTGTAGTCGGAGGCGATCGCACCGGTGAACACCCCCGTGTCGGAGCCGTTCAGGCGTTCCGGGGAGGTGCGGGCGTTCTCCAGGGCCTCCCAGCTGAGCTCGAGCATGATCCGCTGCTGGGGGTCCATGGCCATGGCCTCACGCGGCGACACGCCGAAGAAGGAGGCGTCGAAGTCCTCGGCCCGGTCCAGGTAGCCGCCCCAGCGCTGGTCGCGCTCGGGAGAGGCCGCGCCCAGGCGCTCGGGGGGCGCCGTGATGGATTCACGGCCCTCGCAGAGCAGTCTCCAGAAGGCGTCGGGAGTCGAAGCTCCGGGGAGCCGACAGGACACCCCCACCACGGCGACGGGAGCACCGACCTCCCCCTGACCGCCGTACGCATGGTCACCGCTCAACGCGTTCCCTCCGCCTCACGCTCTCGTCGTACGTGCACGGCCGCTTCTGCGGTGCGCATGGTCGCGGTCGGCGTGCACGTCCCGTGCAGTTGCACAGGCTGAATCGCTTTTTCGCAGGTCAGAACGGATTCTTCGAAGACCGGACGCGCCTTTCCACCAGGGACGCACAAACCCCGTGCCCCGAGCGGGGCCCGGGGAAAGGAGTACACACGGGGATACATGGAACACCCTTCATGGCTGACGCGGGCCTTCTTCCGGAAGGTGGTCCGGCACCGCGGGCACCTGACACGCCAACACCGTCGTCACATAAACCCCACTCGTGACGATAAGGCGCGTACAGGTACCAACACGAAGGATCGTAACCGCTGCTCAGGATTCGTGACAACGCACTGCTGATTTTCGGTCATGACATTTAACTATTCGGTCAGCGGCTTAATCTGGAGGACGAAAAACCGCCTCCTAACAGCGAGAAGCCCGATGTCCCTGGGACATCGGGCGATCGGGCGACGGATCCGTGATCAGTTCGCGTGCCGCGCGCGGACCTCGGTGAGATACTGCATAGCCAGGTCGGGGTCGAGGAGCCAGGTGCCGAAGTCCGGGGGGTTGTCCCATCCCTGGATCCACCGGTCCCCCACCTCGGGAAAGGTGTTGGCCCCGTTGATCAGCTCGTAGAAGTGCGGCGGCAGATCACCGGCTTCCCACATCGTGGAATTCATCTCCGACCAGAGCTGGTTGTGCAGACCGAACTCCCAGAAGCGGTCGAACGTCCTCACCAGGAAGTCCTCGTCGAACGGCTGGTCGCCGTGCTCCATGATGCTCTCCAGGTACGCCTTGGCGCAACGCGTGGAGTTGTTCCAGCTCTGGCCCACGTACGGATCCATCGTGACGACGACGTCCGCCATGCCCAGGACGCGCCCGCCGGAGGGCAGCACGCCCACGGGGTTGCGGACCTGGGGTGTCAGGCCCTCGACCAGGGTGCTGTTCCTGCCGTTGACCAGGACGGCGTCCTTGGCGCGTTCGAAGTACTCCGGAGCGTACTGGCGGAGGAGGTCCTTCATGCGGCGCAGCTGCTCCTCGGGCCCCGGACGGTCGGGCCACGCGTCCATGGGGCCGCCGAGCTTGTCCACCATGACCAGCGCGTGGCAGGGGCCGTCCTGCGTGAGGATCGGCATGAAGATGATGTTGCCCGCCTCGGCCGCCGACGCGGCCCAGCCGACGTTCTCGTCGCCGTGCTCGTCCGGCCAGACGTCGTACATGTACGCCTGGGCGATCGATCGCGGCCGGGCTCCGCTGAACCTGCTCTCGTCGTAGTCGAAGAGCTGCCCGAGTTCCCCGTGTCCGACGGCCACGATGATGAGGTCGAACATGCGGGAGAAGTAGTCCAGGTCGGTGACGGTGACCCCGTGGATGACGACCTTGCCGCCGCGGTCCTCGAAGTACTCCAACCAGTCGGCCATCTTCACACGCCGGTCGACCGAGACCATGTAGTCGTTGTCCTTGCCCGTCCTTCCCTTGAAGGACACGGTCGGCTGGCCCTTGCCCGGGTACAGGTGCACCCGCTGCTCTCTGATCTGCGGGGACAGGGCGCTCCAGAGATCGAGGTCGTGCTGCCGCTCGTAGTTCAACGCCGTGGGAAGCGTGAACTGCGAGATGGACGGTTTCCCGTTCCGGATCTCCAGCGAGGACTGCCCCGTGATCACCGTGACGTCGTATCCATGGGTCAGGAGACCGTGAGCCAGGTGCAGGCCCGCGTGGCCCGCGTGGCCCGCGCCGACGATAAGGATCTTGCGCATTGTCGCTAACTTTCCTGGGGAATCTGCGGGGCGTTGGGGAGGACGGCCGTGTTCCGGCGGACCGTTGGGAGGGGATCCGCCGGTGGACGCCGGAGCGCCCGGAGAACACCTCCCGGCTCTCCCCGTCCGTCAGGCGACCGGCTCGCTGGCGCGGTTGTGTTCCAGCGCGTACCTGAGCAGCGTCTTGAGCACCTCACCCCCGGACAGCCGGTTGCGGGCGTCGAAGTCGATGATCGGTACCTCAGGACTGACCTCCAGAGCCTCGCGGACCTGTTCGGAGGTGTAGTCGAGTCGGCCCTCGAACCTGTTCAACGCCACGATGTAGGGGATGCGTTTGTTCGTCTCGAAGTAGTCGACGGCGTCGAAGGAGTCCGCGAGCCTGCGGCAGTCGACCACGACGACGGCACCGACCGCGCCCCGGACCAGATCGTCCCACATGAACCAGAAACGCGCCTGGCCCGGTGTACCGAACATGTACATGACCAGTTCGTCGTCGATGGTGATGCGACCGAAGTCCATCGCGACGGTGGTGGTCGTCTTGTCGGGTGTGATCGAGGTGTCGTCATGACCGATGCTTGCCTCGGTCATGATCGCCTCGGTCGTGACCGGCGGAATCTCCGACACCGAGCGCACCAAGGTCGTCTTGCCGGCACCGAAGCCGCCGGCGATGACGATCTTGCTCGACATCTTCTTGCGATTGGACCGCTTGTCACTGGAAAAGTCGTTCGAGACCACGAAGAGCCCTCTCCAGAACCTGGTTTTCCGATGGACTGCTGCCGGTGATGGTCGGGTGGATGTACACCAGGTCCTGTTCAGCCAGGTCACTGACCAGGACCTGGGTGACGCCCAGGGGGATGTTCAGCTCGGCCGACACCTCGGCGAGCGACCGGGTCTCCCGGCACAGCTTGTAGATACTGATCGACTCCGGCATGAGGGTGCCAGGAGGCTCCTGCCCGGGCTCGGACGTCGAGACCAGGGTCTGCACCATCAGCGGATGCCGCGACCGTGTCCGCCCACCCGTGAAGGTGAACGGGCGGACACGGTTACTCCTTCGCCTGCGGAAGCTCATAGCCGAGGCAACCTCTCCTCCCGAACGGTTACGGGCACCGTCGTCAGTTCTGGATGACCTCGCGCAACTGAGAGCGCAGTTGCGGCGTGAGCACGTGGGCGACGTTCTCCACGAGCTTGGTCATCTGGAAGCCGACGATCTTGAGCTCGGTGCCCGGGGCCGTGAGGACCGCCATGCAGGAGCCGTCGCTGATCGCCATGATGAACAGGTGGCCGTGGTTGAAGCGGACGAGCAGCTGCTCGCACTCACCTCGCTGGAAGAGACCGGCACCGCCGACGGCCAGGCTGTGCAGGCCGCTGGCGATCGCCGCGAGCTGCTCGGCGTGCTCCTCGGGGAAGTCACTGGAGTGGGTCAGGACCAGGCCGTCGGAGGAGACCACGACGGCGTGCTCGACACCGCGCACGTCCCGGACGAACCGGTCGATGAGCCGGGAGAAGTTCTCAACACTGTCGTTCACGGATTCAGTCATGCTGTGCCTTACCTACCTGGGCCGAGGGTCGTGTTCGCTGGAGCTTGGGTGATGCGGGGGCGCATCGGGGGGGCGCCCGGACGCGGGGACGTCGGGACCGTCACTTCTTGTCGTCCTTGGACTCGTCGTCGCCCTCGCGCGCCTCGCGTTCCCCGTCGAAGAAGTCGCCGAGTTCGTCGCGGATCTGTTCGGCCCTGGCCTCGCCGGTCAGCTTGGGCGGGGTGTCCTCGCGGGCCTGGGGCGGGTTGTCGGACGACTGCTTGGGGTGCGGCATCATCCGCAGGGGCGACCCGTGCGGCGTGGCGCTGCGTCGGGGTAGCCCCGCGGAGGTGACCGTGGAGGTGCCGCCCTGGGGCGGGGGCGTCTTGGAGCTGCCGTTGACGGACGGCCGCGGAGTCGTCGGTGTCGCCGGTGCGACCGGAGCGGTCGGGACGCTCGACGGGACGGTCGACGTACGGCTCTGTCCGGGGGTGCGCGGAGTGGCCACGCGCAGCAGCTCCTTGGGGATGATCGCGTAGGCGCTCACCCCGCGGAAGGAACGGGATTCGAGCCTGGTCTCCAGCCCGTGTTTGCGGGCGATCCGGCTGGCGACGTACAGGCCCATGTGGCGGGGCACCTCGTCGTCTAGGACCGGATCGCCGGCCAGGCGTTCGTTGAGCTCGGCGAGCTGGGACTCGGGTATGCCCACTCCCTCGTCCTCGACGACGATCATGAGGCGGCCGTCGTTCATCTCCTGGGCGCTGATCACGACCTGGGAGTGCTCGGGCGAGTTGGCGGTGGCGTTGTCCAGCAGCTCGGCGAGCAGGTGGCTGATGTCGTCGGCCGCCATACCGGTGATGGAACTCTGGGGGATCTTGCCCAGCCGGACCCTGGGGTAGTCCTTGATCTCGGAGGTGGCGGCGCGGGCCACGTCGAGCAGGGGGACGATTTCGTCGTGGGCGTCGGACTCGCCGCCGTCATGTCCGGTGAGCACCAAGAAGTTTTCCCCGTTGCGCCGCATACGGGTCGCGAAGTTGTCGATCTGGAAGAGCTTGTCGAGCAGGTCGGGGTCCTTGGCGTCGGTCTCCAGGTCCTCGACCATCTCCAGCAGGGCGTCCACGAGCGACAGGTCGCGCATGGCCAGCCCCGCGAGGGCCTCGTTGAGCAGGTTGCCGCGGCCGTCCGAGGGCGCGGCCGGAGCCTCCTCGGCGGACGCGGTCCCGTCGGCGGCCGTGTCCGGGGCCTCGTCGGGCGTGAGGGACCCGGGGGCGGACTCGACGGGTTCCGCGGGTTCCGCGTCGGTCCCCTTCTCCGGTGACTCCCCCTCCCCCTTCTCCTCCGTCTCCTCCTCGGAGCCGGCCCGGGGCAGGGCCTTGCCGCCGCGCACGTCCCCGCGCTCGGAGGACTCGGCCTGGTCGGCGAAGAGCGTGCTGGCCGACTCGGCGCTGATCACCTGCGGCTGCTGTCCGGCGGCGAGCACGATGACGTGCTGCACGGGCTGCCCGTAGGGGTTGTACTGGCCCGGGTAGAAGAACGGCTGGCCCTGGAGGACGTAGCCGGGCGGCTGGAAGGGCGCCGGGTAGGCGCTCTGGTAGGTGACCAGGGGCTGGGGCGGGTACGGCGCCGGGTAGGACGCGGGCTGCGGGGGGTAGGCCGCGGGCTGGGCCTGCGGGTGGTGCGCGTAGCCGCCGTGCTGCGGCGGCGCGGGCGGGTACCCCTCGGGACGCGGCGCCTGGGGGGCCTGCGGCGGGTACGGATAGGGCTGGTGCTCCGGGGGGTGGGGCGGAACGCCGTACGGGGCGGGGGCCGACTGGTACGGAGCGCCGTGGGCGGCGTACGGGTCGTGGCCCGCCGGGGCGGCGCCCGGCTGCTGGGGGTACCCGTGCTGCCCCTGGACCTGCGGGTACGCGGAGTACGCGGGGTGCTCCCCGGTGGCCTGGTGGGGCTGGGGAGCGGGTCCGGCCCACGCCTGCGGCGGCTGCTGGTGGGCCTCGGCGCCCGCGCCGACCGGAGCCGGGTGGGCGGCGGGCTGCTGGGGCGCGGAGAACTGCTGGGGTCCGGGCTGCTGGGAGGCGGCCTGCGGGGCGTTCCCGCCGGGGTCGGCCCGGTGCACCGGCTCCTCCGGGCGCGGCGCCTGGGACTGCGGGGTGTCGGACCGGTGCTGTCCGGCCTGCTTGGGCTGCTCGGGCCGCTGCCGTCCCGGCTGCTCGGGCCGCTGTGCCTGCGGGGGCTCGGCTG